>WJJN01000124.1 GCA_014729735.1 Candidatus Zhuqueibacterota bacterium | reverse complement strand
GGATAAAAAAGAGGCTGCCATTCAATTATTGGAAGACAGTTTATCGACTGATAGCCATAATGAAGAGGTCCGTGTTCTTCTGGCGCAATTGATTTTTGACAGAGATTTGGAACGGGCTTATAAACTTGTGCGGGATCTGGAAGAGAGCCATTCGGGTTGGGATTATGTTGAAGCAATTCGCACTTTGCATCGTTTAAACAATGAATATAATGATTTTAAGAAAAATGTAAATGGTGATGAAAATAGTGTCTGGAAAAAGTATGTTCAAGGTATTGAAGGTTTAAAGGATGGCGATCTTGAAAAAGCGTTGCAATCATGGATCGATGTCTTGCCACGTGACAGAAGCCTTGATGATGACGGGGCGCGCAAAGCATGCGCCGCGTTATTCAAGTTACTGGGCAGCCACCATGAATTAACCCGTAAATATCATCGAGAATTTACTTCTTCGCTTTTTTAGGGTTTTCTTTTTTAAGGGGACGCTGCTTTTTAAATTGAATATTTTCAATATGTAGTTCGACCGGATATTCTGATGCACGTGCTAAATTTGAAAGCTCTTCCAGTTGCCAGGCGCCATATATTTTCGGTCTGATTTCAAAAAGAGACATGATAATTTGACCCGATTAATCAATTTTCCAACAACCTATAATATATGTTAAATTTTATTAATTTTCAAGTAAAAAATAGACTACTTTAAATATCGGACAGGTAAGTAATTTCTTGATACGAATACGCGGTCAGTAATTGAGAAGGTAGTGCAACGGATATCCGCAGACTTTAAGATGATAGTGGCAAGTTGAAACCTGCCACTAATTTTAATTAATAGAATTAATTTTCGTGTGACTCATCATCGAATCGGTTGTCTATATCAACACTTTCACCCGATCTGCCATTTCCGTCATGCGGACTTTCGGGAGTATCCAGTGGCAATTTGGTCGTCTCCGATGTGACGATCTCCTTTTCCACGTCCACATCCCAGGCACCATAAATTGTCGAAATTTTAAATAATGTCATTTTTCACAGCCCCCTGCTCTACATATAATAAATTTACATTCATAACTAACAACAATTTAGTAAAAAATAATACAAAAATCAAGACCTATTTTCATTTTAAATACCAATATTGAATCGAAGTTTCTTTTTAGCCTCCAACAATCCATGTTTTTCTATTTTTTCAATTACATTTTTGATTTTTCTTTTCGAAATTTTATCACTATCGATATTAACAATTTTTCTTAATGTGTCAAGCAGTTTTTCTTCATTTTCGCGATCAAAGTAGATATTTGCCAGCAAAATCCGGTAATCTACAAACCGATGCCGCTTTACTATAATCCGGTCGAGGCGCTTTTCTGCTTCATCATATTTTTGAAGACGATACTCCAACAACGCCACGGCATAGTGCAGCTCCGGATCATCGCCGGTATTTATCGACATAATCTGCTCCCGGAATCTCTCGATTGCCTCATTGGTAATTTTTTTGTTGTGAAAGTAAATGCTGGCTTTCGATTTTATGCTCTTTACATGATACGGATGAAAGATGAGATAGCTTTCCACCAATTCCAGTGCATTATCATATTTTTTGAGGCTTGTATAAACATCCGCAAGTGTAAGGCTAATATTAACCGGAAAGAATTCTGCCTGCTTGATTTCGCGTAATTCTTCTAATATCGAAGCAGCAACTTTATACTCGCGAATATCGTTATTGACCTTTGCATAGTAGTATAGACAGGAAATATTGTGAGGATTTAATTTTTTTGCCTTCTCCAGCAGGTCCAGAATTTCAGGAATATTATTTTCTTCATGCTCCATTAATATCCGGGCTTTTTGTAAATTAGCGCTTGCCTGGATTTCTGTGGGATTACTTTGAAGGGTATAGATATGATTAATTAATTCCAGCGCTTTGGAATGATTTTCGACGACAACCTCTTTATAAATCGCCAACAGCAGAAAATCTTTTGCTGCCAGCCATTTTTTGTATTCAGGATTATCAAATTCTTTGATTGCGGTTAATTGCCGTTTTTCTTTTTCTTTGAAAATAACGCAATTTTCAACGCCCTGCCAGTGCATAAACGGCAAATCCAGCTCGCGATACAGTTTTTCGCGGCGGGTACAAAATTCATAATATTTGATCTGTTGTTGCAGGTTGCTTAGCTTTTCATCAACTTCGTTTTTAAAAGTGGATTGATATATTTGCTTTTCTGCCTTTAAATCACTGTTTTCAGCCCTGTAATCAAAATATTTTTTAATGAGATAGCCTATTACAGTTACAAGCAATCCCATTATCACCGGAATCAGATATTTTTCTAAAATGGAGGATTCTACTTCGGGAGCATTATTTGGGACAATATCAGTGTTGGCAGACGATGCAGTAGTGTCTTGAGGCAGCGCCAGCAGATAGGGGGTGTAAATTATTGTCAACAATAAAAGCAAAATATTTGCGCAATTGCGTGCCATTGATGATAATCTCCCGAATTATCTCACTCAAGATTAAACATGTAAATAATCAAATATAAAAGAATTAAAATTTTGATCAATTTTAATGCAAATCTGTTATTTTTTTTAAAAATCAGTAAATGTCTGGTCGAAATTCAAACACAGCCTGAATCACCGGAATGCGAGAAGTAATTCATGATGGATAGAGCCCGGCGACACCCGGCGAGTGAGTAACGATGGATTATAAAGCCATTCAAGATTAATTAAATGATATGTAGCAATTATAATACCAATTAATCGTCTTCGGAAATAAAAAGCAGGCATATTAAGCCGATGATAAATATCAAACTATATCCTACATACAATAACAGGCGTACTTCGTCGTGTGTCAGCATCTCATAGGCGAGCAATCCCCCTGAGACTAACATATAAATCAATCCTCTGACAGAAAATTTGTCAAATTTACTTTTAACTTTTAATTTCATACTTTTGCTAAATCCAAGTTCTATTTTATTTTTGCTTGATTGTCTCCAGTTTATATGCCCTTAATTTTTCCCGTATCAGCTTTCCGGATTCGCTAAGGTCGGAATCACTCCAATTCCCTGTGGCACTGGCGCCTTTTTTGAGCGCGGCGGATGTTTCGTTTTTATCAGCCACCGACCAGTTGCACCAGCTAATTTTACGCTCGTCCATCAAATCCATCCATTTGCGTAGCTCTTCATGATCGATAATGCCGTCTCCCGTATATTCACAAGTACCGAACTCGGATACAAACAGCGCGATGCCTTTATCCAGTGCGACCTTTGCCTTGTCCCGCAGAAATTGTTTATGACTGGCAGCATAAAAGTGAAGCGTGTACACAATATTGATGCAATCCAGCGGATTCTGCGCAGCGACATCCACATCCTGGGACCAGGTGGGTGTGCCGACGATGATAATGTTGTCCGAATCGATCGCGCGTATAGTGCTGACCACTGCTTGCGAGTACGGTTTCACGACCTCATTCCAGGATACTTTTTCCGGCTCATTGTAAATTTCGTAGATCAGATTCGGAGTGTCGCCATATTGAGTGGCGAGCTTCTTGAAAAATGCCATCGCTTCTGTCAAATGCTGATGCGCGTGATGATCGTGCCAATCAACAATTACATAAATTCCCAGATCGATGCAGGCATCCACCACAGTTGTGATTTTTTTCATTTCACGTTCCGGATTGTCGAGATAGCCATCGTGTTCTATTGCCATCGCTGCCCGGACAACGGTGCATTTCCAGTCATCCCTCAGCCATTTGATGCAATCATAATTGTAATACTGATCCATCCACTGGCTCCAGAACAAGCTCATACCGTGCAATGCCACCGGCTCGCCGTGCTGATCCACGATACGGTTTCCTTCGACTCTCAAGTGCCCGTGTAATTCCACGACAGTAGAATCGCCGGGCGCTGCGAATGAAGAAGTAGCAATTACAGCTAAAATAATGGTTATCAATCTTATACTTTTTTTTGCAGTGATCATTTTTTCAATCCTCCTAATGGCAGGTGTTTTTTCAAATTGTGTTTTGCAAAATGATTATTTGTTTGAACAAGCCCAAGAGCGACAAGTTTAATTTCACCACACGTCCCCCACGATCGAAATTCCTATTCCCTATTCCCTATTCACAATTCACTGAGAAGTGCACTCCTGCACGTTTCGTCTCCCATATCACTTTTCTACATCAAAATGCAATCTCGCGTAGAGTCCCGCATTCTTATTTTCCAGCGCATAAAAAGACGCATTAATAGCACCCAGCGGTCTGAGTGCAAATCCGAGCGTTCTGCCATCGATCATTCGCTGAAGCACCGGTTGTGATATGGTGATGAGATTTTTTCCGCCATGATTTTGATTGGCAGCAATATCGATAATCATCTGGGAATTGAGAACTTCATTTAATGATTTTCCCTGACAGAATGAATTTAACGTCACATCTTCCTGCTCCCACTCCGGATCGCCGCCCAAAATTTCGACTACACGAACCATGCCGAAATCTTTTTGATGCTCCGAAGATCGCTGTATTGAATGCGTTTTCAGCTCCAGTAGACCGGAGCCAGTTGCCACCATGCCTGAAAATTCAGTGAGGTCCCAGCGCAAGATGACTATCTGCGTTCCACTGACGGTGATCAAAGGGACGCTCGCCTCATTTTCCATTGTAAACCAATGATTGAAATTCATATCCGGAAATTCGGTATCGATCATTGCATCGTGGGCAACCGGGATGTGATGGTCAAAAGTATCTGTCGGCGGCACAGGCGGATGGTACGAAACCGCGACTCCCTTATCCGGTCCGATGCTGTCGACATTCACAACATCCACCTTAAAATAATCAAGATCTACACGATATTTCTCAGGTCCCCAGTCCATCAGCGCCATCTGCCCGAAAATCCTGTCACCCGGACGGGCGTCGAAATCGCTGGTGGTCATGCTGATCGTGTGCCAGCTCGTAGTATCCGGGATATCGAATTCCATGAGATGCGAATGAAAATCCGTGGTTCGCTGTGTATTGAGATGCAGATTCACCCGTCGCGGAGCATGACTCACCCGGATCCTGGCTTCGATTCGCAATTCGTAATCCGGTATTGTTAATTGCTTCAAATCAAACTCGGCTGAAACATATCGCCGGATCAGCGCCCACCAGATATTTCGTTTATCCCTGGCAGCATCCACACAAATGGAAGCATATCCATCCCCCTGACGAAAATCCATGCTGGCGTCCCCGTCGCCAGTGAAGAAAGCCCAGCCACTCATCGCTTCCGGGTCATGCGCAAGCGTTGTATCTCCGAAATCATCGTAAAATTGGGCAAAGGATTTTGAAAACAGAATACAAACGAGGAAAATGATTAATTTGAAGGTTTTCACGTATATTTTGCAATCCACTTATAATTATCCGGCTGAATAAAAAAATTCCGGTTTCCGCGCACAAGGTGCGGAACCGGAATTCAATTGAGCTTCTTATTCAACAGTCTTATCCAATTCTCTGCCCAGACTTTCGTACAAACTCTTGCGACCCGCTTTATCTTTTTGCAGAATCTCCCGTGCATATTTAGCCACCTGCTCTGCCACACCCCTCGGAACGACAATCACGCCGTCGCCATCTGCTACGACCACATCGCCGGGGCACACCAGCACACCGCCGATCACAACAGGTCGATTGACAGACTCGAGTTCATTTCTGCCGGGTCGAATGCCTCTCCCCTTCTTTCGCAAATAAAGCGGCACTTTTTCGATCGCGATTTCATCGGTATCCCGGGAGCTGGCATCGGTCACCACGCCAACGGCGCCGCTTTTGTACCATGCCAGAATATTATATGAGCCGATAGAACCAATATCCGCTGTTTCCACATCATCCAATACGATGGCTGTCCCAGGTTTGATGAGTTTCGTGAATGCTTCTGTAGAATATGTGCTGTAAAAATGACCTTCCCATTTTTTGAAATCTTCTCCCGGCTGCGGGCGATCAGGTCGCTGAGTTGGCACATAGCGCGCCGTCACCGCAATCCCCCGGAACTGATGTGACAAATCTTTCAAATCCACCCAATCCGGATGGATCGCCGGATCGACCAGACCGGTACCGGGCAATCCCACCATATCCATGCCATCGGAAACATCCGCCACCCGCAGATTTTCGTAAAGTTTCAAAAGAGCGGCGTTTTCCTCTTCTGTGTACACTTTTGTTTCAATGAAATTGACGCCCTTTTCGAGCTCTGAAACATCGGGCTGTTGAGAAAATGCAATGGAGGTTAGCAAAAGTAACGAAAGAAATAGTTTGATTATTTTGGGCATTTTTATTACTCCTGATATTTTTGAATTACTTTTTATATGCGCGTTATTTTATGGAGTGCAATCCCTTTAGAGCTTGTCTATGAACTGCCAAAATCTAGATTAATGTTATTCTGAATGCGCCGTCTTTTTGGCGCATGAAGAATCTTACACCACGAAACCAAATAAAGACATACACTTAGTGGTATAAGATTCTTCGTCGCAAGTTTATCCTGAGCTTGTCGAAGGGCTCCTCAGAATGACATTTTTCTGAGTTCGTGGACAGACTCTAGAGGCGTCGCACTACTACTATCAATCCTCACCCATCAGCTCTTTTGCCGCCAGCACCAGAAACATGAAATTCGAGCCTGCGCCGCCAATCATGTACTCTGTCTGCTGCCACAAAAATGGAAATTCTTTCAATTCCGGAAAATCGGGACGAATAATTCCGGTGCCGGACACGACGCCGCCGGGAATGTACGACCAATCCGCTCTATTCACGCCATATGCCGTAGTAATTGAGTTACTCCCTACTCCGGACGCGAAGGAGGCTGTATTCTCTCCCGGATGACAACCCAATATAAAGTTCAGCGCGTTCAAGAAATGATCCTTTGAGAATATCTCAGGAAAAGCCCGATGCAGAAAATACTGATGCACGCCAAAATGCTGAATTTCCCAACCAGCGCCCCAAACCCGCGGATGATATGGAATTTCGTAAGGATTTTCCTTTATAAATCCCTCCATTCGATCGCTAAAAGCGCGAATATCTTCGGTCACCGTTTGCACGAACGAATCGTCATCGATCACAGGAAGCACGCGTCCCACGAGCCAGGCGACTCTCAAGAGACGTTCCTTCACAGCCGGGTACAATTTGATCAATTGATCTTTGTATTCTGATTTTCGGGTCGCAAGTATAAGCTCGGTCAGCGCTTCGATTTTGGCAGATGCATGTTTTTCAACATTCTTATCCAATTCCCACAACTCTTCTGCCACCCGCAGGCATTGAGCGGCAAGCTGATTGTCGTAATCCTTTAACGAACGCGATGCGGCTGCGAGACAGGCTGCAACAAAAAGCTCCCGCCGCGGATTATCTTCCGTAAATACCCAGCGGTCATCTGCCCCCGCGCCATCGGCAGCCACCACATTATCCGTCATAGTCGATCCATCGCCGAGCAGCACGTATTGCCGCAATTCTGGACAAATGATACCGCGGTACAATCGACCCAGATTTTTGTATCCT
>WJJN01000736.1 GCA_014729735.1 Candidatus Zhuqueibacterota bacterium | reverse complement strand
TCAAATTTTACCCAGCGATTTCTCAATCGTGCTGTTAATCATCATCGTTCCGGTAATGACATTTTTGTTATTGAAGGACGGATATTATTTGAAAAAAAGCATTCTCCAAATTCTGCCGAACCGCTATTTCGAGGTCACGTTATACCTCATCCAACGCTTGAAAGAACAATTGAGCAACTGGGCGAAAAAACAGTTGCTGATCGCCATTATTATCGGCAGCCTTTCGATTGTCGCCTTCTACTTGCTCGATATTTCCAATTATATTTCCATCGGGATTTTGGTCGGACTGGCACATCTTATTCCGTATTTCGGACCGTTCGTTGGAGCGATAATCGCAATTACATTGACCGTTCTAACAGCAGATTCTTTAAAACTGGTGATCGCTGTGATCATCGCACTGGCTACTGTCAAGCTGCTATATAATTTATTGCTATCGCCCATTATTAAAAACCACTCTATTGAATTGCACCCGCTGATTATCCTGCTCATTATGCTTATTGGTAGCTACGTATGGGGAATACTGGGGCTGTTGTTGTTCGTTCCGATTGCCACGATTTTCGTCATCATGTTTCGCGAGTTTTATTTTTGCATGAGGCAATACAATATAATTTAGCGATTCCATCTTTCGAAAACGCAGATTTCCGAAATCTCGAAGATTTCTGAAATCTGGAAACATTCTTTTTTGTATTGAATTTCATAAAAATATGTGTTACATTAAAATACGCCATCTTTATGAGGAGGCATAATTTATGAGCCAGGAAATAATTACAATAGAACGATTTATTTTGCAACAGGAACGTTCGTTTCCGGGAGCAACAGGGGAATTCACCCAGCTTTTATATGATATCACACTGGCAGCCAAAATTATTTCGCGGGAAGTGAACAAAGCCGGGCTTGTCGAAATTTTAGGATCGACGGGTGATAAAAACATTCACGGCGAAACCGTGCAAAAGCTTGATGAATTTGCAAATCGAATCATTTTTCAGAGCATGGATCACACTGGCAGGCTGTGTATTATGGGCTCGGAAGAATCGGAGACACCGCTGCTTATCCCGGATGAATACCCCACCGGAAAATACGTGTTGCTATTCGATCCGCTGGACGGATCATCCAATATCGATGTAAACGGGAGCATTGGCTCCATATTCTCTATCCATCGAAAAAAATCGAAAACTGAACGCGGGGATGTTTCCGATCTGCTGCAGAAAGGTTACGAACAGGTCGGAGCAGCCTATGTGATTTACGGCTCCTCCACCATGCTTATTTACACAACGGGAAACGGAGTTCATGGATTCACACTGGATCCCAGTGTCGGCGAGTTTTTGCTTTCACACCCGCATATCGAAATACCGAAAAATGGCAATATCTACAGTGTCAATGAAGGAAATTACATCTATTGGGATGACAAAACACGCGCATATATCAATCATTTGAAAAGCGAGGACAATCACTCCGGCAAGCCCTATTCGCATCGCTACATCGGTTCTATGGTCGCGGATATTCACCGGACGCTGCTGAATGGCGGCATATTTATGTACCCGGTGAGCTATAAAAATCCGGATAAGCCCAGTGGCAAATTGCGGCTGCTGTACGAAGCCGCGCCCATGGGATTTATCATCAGCCAGGCAGGTGGTTATGCCAGCGACGGACATCAAAACATTCTGGAAATCGAGCCGCGGGATATTCACCAACGGACAGCAGTTTTTATAGGTGATAAAGACGATGTTTTACTTGCGGAAAAATACATCAGCGCAGAAATAGAAAAGGAAGGAAAATATGCAGATAAAAATCAATAACAAGCTCCTGGAACTCTTTCAGGGCGATATTACAGAACAGGAAACAGACGCCATTGTCAATGCTGCGAACGACCGCCTCATCCTCGGTGGAGGTGTTGCCGGCGCGATCCGCAAGAAAGGCGGAGAAGCAATCCAGGAAGAATGCAACAAGATCGGTGGCGCCCACGTGGGCGGCGCAGTGATCACCACCGGCGGAAATCTGAAAGCGAAACACGTGATTCACGCAGTGGGTCCCCAAATGGGAGAAGGCGATGAAGATGCCAAATTGAAAGATGCGACGATCAACAGCCTGAAAGTCGCTGATGAAAATAAATTGAGCAGCATCGCTTTCCCTGCGATCAGCACCGGGATTTTCGGATACCCGTTGCAGCGCTGTTCCCACGTGATGCTAACGAATACGATATCTTATCTTGAAAATGAAAAGAGCGGATTGGATAAAGTCGTTTTTTGCCTTTATGATCAAAAGGCTTTCGATACGTTTAAAATTACATTGCAAGAATTAACAAAATAAAATAGATGGGCTTTCTTATGACAACTTTGATTCAACCCCAAATTCTGAGCATGAATATTTTATGCCCGGAATGTAAAAAACCTACGACATGCAGCATCGAGAAAAAATCGAGCGGTCAATACATTACCTGTGAGCATTGCGATGCTAAATGGATGGTAGCAATGGCGCCAACGGAAGGACACACCTTCAGACCGCAACCATTTCTAAAGGATGGTCCGAAAAGAACACCAGAGCCGTTTCCCAAAATATGGTTTCCACCGGAAGAAATTGCATTGCCAATAAAAAACATAAAATTCGCAGGACGACGCATGAACAGGAAATCGTCATTACAATCGGTTCGAAAAGGCTTGAAGAAAAAATAACAAAAGGATGCTGAGATGGGATTCAAAGAACTATGGAGCGAATACGAGACATGCACAAAGGAGCTGACCGAAAATACCAGAAAGCTGGCTTTTGCAGGCGCTGCGATCTGCTGGTTCTTTCGTTCGCCTGAAGTCACATTCCCGACATCAATTAATTTTGCGCTGTTTTTCATTGTAGCGTTTTTTACATTTGATATTTTCCAATTCTTATCCGCTACATTATTGATGAAATTCTGGATCCAGCACAAAGAAACCGAAATTGAACAGCGAATACAAAAAAACGAAAAAATAACAGAAGATGATTTCATGAAGCCGGCGTGGCTGAATCAAGGACCGTTCACCTTTTTCATATTGAAGATCCTGTTTCTGTTCGGCGCGTTTATCGCGCTGGGGAATGAATTCTTTTCACGAATCACATAAAATGAGGTCGCTATAATGCACAATTTCATCATTACCATTTCCGTTCTTCTTATGTTCCTGAACCCGCAATGCGATGATTCCAGCAATGATCCGGATCCGGGACAATATCCGCCAATTATCATTTTCGAAACCATCGATCAAATTGATCTCCATACGGATACGGCAGACATCTCAAAAGCCGAAGTCGAGGGGCGCTATCTGACGCTGACAGTTTCTTACAGCGGAGGCTGCAAAGAACATGAATTCGCTTTATTCGGCTGGTCGGGTTTTGCCAAATCAAATCCGCCGCAGGCAGAAGTGTTTCTCTCACACAATGCAAACGGTGATATGTGTGAAGCATATCTCACTGAAGAAATAAAATTCGATCTATTGCCACTGCAGCACGCTTATCAAAAGATCTTTTCCGATAAAGGACCTTTTATGCTGAATATTTACGCACCCGGTGTTAGCGAACCGTTTATGCCAAAACCGGTTTATGATTTTTAGTGAAGATAGAGTTTACGCCTGTGGATCCGGTTTATCAAGACGGCTCCAAAAAGATGAAGAATGAATTCATAATAATTTTAAAACGCTTTAGAATTACATGCAGGAATTTTACAAAATAACGGGAATATGGAAAAGGATACTCGAAAAGTAATTATTGAAAGCTTCATTACATTCACATTCTTCCTGGTGATCGGAATTCTGCTGTGGCAATCGGGCGGTCATCTTTTCTTTGTTTTTAATTTTGCCTATATCGGCATCGCTGCTGCTGCTGGTGAGTTGTTATTTGGACTTCTTCCCAGAAAGAGGAAAATATGGGGGCGGAAAATAAGCCAGTTATTGATCGGACTCTATATGTTGGGAGTGTTGGGCTTTCTTGGTCGCGAAAACATGCAAATAGAGGGCTTCTTCTTTTATCTCCTTGCTGGAATATTTTCAGGACCACTTCTACATTACTTTATAGCCAAGATTGGAGGCACAATATTATTTGGTCGCGGCTGGTGCGGATGGGCGTGCTGGACCACGATGGTTCTCGATTTTTTGCCATGGATGAAACCAAAGTACGGCAGGTTGCGGTATTGGGGTTCACTACGGTATATGCATTTTTTCTTTGCATTAACTTTAGTGCTCATTCTCTGGTATGGACACAATTTAAGAAATTTTCACAGACATTCTATTGTTGAACTTAATTGGTTAATTATTGGTAATTTGTTTTATTTTATCGTCGCAATTACTTTAGCCGCAATTTTAAAGGATAATCGAGCGTTCTGCAAATATGTTTGTCCGATACCGGTTTTAATGAAAATTGGTTCCAGATTTTCAATTTGGAAAATTGAGATTGACAGAGATAACTGTACCGAATGCACTATATGTGAAAAAAATTGTCCGATGAATATCAATCTTCTCTCTTATATGAGAAATGGTAAAAGAATTGTTTCTACCGAATGTATTGCCTGTCAACAATGTGTAAATATCTGCCCGCAGGGCGTCATTAAATATACCAAAAATTTCGATGTCGGATTGAAGGAATACTTAGGCTTCAAAAAGTCTTTTTAGCCGGCGGATTTTAGAAATATAAAAAGGGAGGATTCATCATGAAGAAACACACGGAATTACTGGGTATTCTGTACATCGCATTTAATGCATTCCATATTTTGGTTGCGATTATCGTTTTTGTCATACTCACCGGAATCGGTTTTTTTGCTGCAGATTTGAATTTTCACACTCATCCCGAATTCGAAAATTTTCCCGCAGCGACAGTATTAACCACCATCGCTATTTTCATCCTTTCGATTATCACGTTAACGTCGATTCCCGGAATAATCGGCGGAATC
>WJJN01000123.1 GCA_014729735.1 Candidatus Zhuqueibacterota bacterium | reverse complement strand
GGTGTTCTCTCAGTTATAAATAATATTGATGTTAACCCCAAAATTACCACGACTGATGCCGAGATCGAAGAGCAAATTAACCAGGTATTAATGAAAAATCCCGCGATTGAGGCTAATGAAGTCGAGGTAAATGTTCTAGATGGAATTGTTACCCTGAACGGTGTTATGGACTCGCACCAGGAAAAAATGATTTGTGAAGAGGTTGTTAAGGGAGTCAGCGGAGTTATTGGTGTCGTAAATCAAATAAATATTGAATATGCAACTATACGACCTGATGATGAACTAAAAGCTGAAATAAAAAACCGTCTGCAAAACGATGTAAGAGTCGAAGATGCATACATTGAAGTAGATGTAGATGATGGAAACGTAGAATTGACTGGTTATGTTGGTAGCGCTATCGAAAAAGTACGGGCAATCGAAGACTCCTGGGTAAGTGGCGTGATGTCTGTGAACGCCAATAAAATCGAAATCGACTATTCGATGCGAAATGAAATGAAACGCAACCGGTATATACCGGACTCAGATGAAGATATAAAAGAAGCTGTGGAAAATGCACTTAAATATGATATCCGGGTACATCCGACCATTCCCAAGGTAGAGGTGAATAATGGTGTGGTGATATTGAAGGGTATTGTGGATCATATAAAAGTCAAACAAGCTGCTGAACAGGATGCTCTGAATACAGTAGGAGTGTGGAGAGTAAAAAATCACTTGAAAGTTAGACCGGATTTAGAGGTAGCTGATAAAGAAATCTCCAAGAAGATACGGGAAGCCATAAAAAGTGATATCTATATCGAACAATATGATGTTGCAATTTTCACCAGAAACGGAATTGTGCATATTGGAGGGACGGTTGGTTCTCCCTTTGTAGCCGACAGAGTTGAGAAATTGGCATCGGATGTTGAAGGAGTTGTCGCAATTAAAAATAATTTAAATACAGAATCCATTCCACAGGATAAAGTCGATTGGGAATTAATGCAGGACATCAAAGATGAACTTTACTGGAATCCAACAATTGATAGTGACAATATTGATGTCGAGGTCATAAATGGTGTCGCAACCCTTGTCGGTGAAGTAGATAGCTGGTATGAGCGAAATCTTGCGCCCATCGAAGCTTATCAAGCCGGTGCTATCGAAGTAAAGAACCATTTAAATACGAATATCGGTCCGGATTATTATAGAAAGAATAAAGAATAATCATAAGTGATAGATTTATAACAATAAACGCCTCTACCATAATCTTATGTAGGGGCGTTTATCCATAGGAGGCAATAATGAGAAATTATACTTCTAATATGAGAGTATTATTCAAGACTTTTGTTTTTTTTGCTGCTTTGACTTTGTTCGTGCTGATGTTTCAAGCACCTGTCATCTCCCAGAATCAGCAATTAGATGATAGCAAAATCGCGCTTGCCATAGATCGGGCGCTGATTTTCAACAAATCAATAGACGCAAATATGATAGACGTGAAGTGTCAGGATGGTATTGTAACGTTGACAGGAATTGTGAATAATATTTTAGCGAAAGAACGGGCATTAAGCATATCAGAAGCGACAAAAGGAGTTCGATCTGTTGTTAATAATATTACTGTAAAACCCGTAATAATGGAAGATAGCGAGATCAAAGAAAATGTCGAACAAGCGCTGTTCAATGATCCCGCGACGGATTCATGGGAAATAAGCGTTGTCGTTGATGATGGAGTTGTTACATTGACAGGTACGGTTGAATCCTGGGCAGAAAAGAAACTGGCGGAAGATATTGCCAAAACCGTAAAAGGAATCATGCAAATTCAAAATAATTTATCCGTAGAATATAAAGCGGAGCGCAACGATTTCGAAATCAGACAGGACATTGTCAATCAATTAGAAGCCAGTGTGTGGATTGACGAAGCCCTGATCGAGGTTTTCGTGAAAGATGGTATTGTTAAACTCACCGGAACAGTTGGCAGTGCGGCAGAAAAAAGACGTGCTACCGGAAGAGCCTGGGTGTCTGGTGTGGAATCCGTGGATAACTCAGATTTAAAGGTCGAATGGTGGGCTCGGGATAAGATGCGACGTTCGGATAAATACCAGACCCGAACAGACGAAGAAATTAAGAAAGCTGTTGAAGATGCGCTGTTACACGATCCCCGTGTCTTCGCATTCGCGCCGGAGGTCACCGTTAATAATGGTGTTGTAAGTCTAACCGGAAATGTCGAGAGCCTGCGTGCCAAAAAGGCAGCCAGGCAAGATGCACTGAATACGATTGGTGTTGTTTATGTAAAAAATTATTTAAAGGTACGACCGCAAAAACTATATTCGGATCAACAAATTAAAGAAAAGGTCGAACAGGCAATTCATGTCGATCCAATGCTCGACCGACTGGAACTTACAATTACCACAGTGAACGGCAAGGTACATCTGAACGGTCGTGTGCATTCCGAATATGAAAAAAGTCATGCAGAAGATATCGCGTCCCGGCAATTAGGAGTAATCGAAGTAGAGAATAATTTAAAGGTTGATGAAGAATGGGAGCCGAAAAGCGATACGGCGATCAAAGAAGACGTAAAGAACGAACTATTCTGGAGTCCATTCATCAACAGTGATAGCATCGAAGTGAAAGTCGAAGATGGCAATGTTGTATTGCAGGGAACTGTGAACACTCGCTATCAGGCTCAGGTGGCTGTCGAAAATGCGTATGAGGGCGGTGCGAAGAGTGTGCTCAATAGCCTGAATATCAAATATAATTACGGATTCCCGGAAAACCAGGAAAGTACAAACTGGTTCTATCGGGAAGATTGGTATCCATATTGAAAAATTCGAAATATTTTGGTAATTGATGAATTATTAAAAAGCTATGAAGCATAAAAAGAATAAACAGTTGAATAAAATCGGTCCAAGGTCTTCCCGAAAATTTGCCATGAGTCTGGACAGAATATGTGCTGAGGAACGTTCGGTTAATTCGCAAGTGCTGCGCAGTGTTATAGAACTGGCAATCGAAATCGCACGGGAAGGAAGAGAAGGGCGCAAAATCGGTACGATGTTCATAGTAGGTGATGAAAAAACTACACTCGACGCTTCTTGGGCGTTGATACTGGATCCGCTGAAAGGACACCCACAGGCTGTAAAGGATATTAATGATTCGAATATGCGGGAAACAGTAAAAGAGCTGTCACAACTGGATGGGGCATTCATTTTGTCGAATGATGGTGTTGTTATCTCGGCAGCGCGTTATATCGATGCCAACAGCAAGGATATCAATTTGCCGCTGGGACTGGGAAGTCGTCACGTCGCAGCAGCATCGATCACAAAAAATTCGGATGCAGTGGCAGTGGTGGTTTCGGAAAGCTCTGTAGTCCGCATTATCGATGATGGAGAGATTATCGCGGAAATCATTCCTGAATTATGGCTCATTCAGAGAATCAATTCCAGCGGTGAAAAGGAGTCGATATCAGAGGACAAATAACGACTATTATAAGGAATTATCATGCCTGAATTACCGGATGTGGAAGTATTTAAAAAATATATGGATTCCACTGCACTTCATCAGAACATAGAAAAAGTGCACGTGTTAGATGGCGCTATTTTAGGAAAGGTGAGCCCGAGGACGCTACAAAATCATTTGAAAGAGCGGGAATTTACAGGTACTGAGAGACAGGGAAAATATATATTTGGAAAAACGGATGCCGATGAGTGGGTCGTATTTCATTTCGGGATGACAGGATTTTTTAAATATTATAAAGATGACTCGGAGCAACCCGGACATACGCGGGTGTTGATCGACTTTTCAAATGGGTACCATCTTTCGTATGATTGTCAGCGAAAACTCGGTCTGGTGGATTTGATTGATGATATTCAGAAATTTATTGAAGAAAAAGAGCTGGGGATCGATGCGTTTAGCGATCAAATGGATAAGGATAGATTTTTCGATTTAATCAAGAATCGGAGGGGTTCCATTAAATCGGCGCTGATGAATCAGAAACTGATTTCAGGAATTGGAAATGTATATTCTGACGAGATTTTATTTCATGCAAAATTTCATCCTGCTGCGGAAATCAGGAATTTATCAGAATCCGATATTGGAAGAATTTACAATCAGATGCGAAAAGTGCTTCAGACCGCGATCGATTCACAAGTGGATCCGGCGGACATGCCGAGTTCCTTTTTGCTACCAAATCGTGATGAGGACGGTGAGTGTCCGATTTGCGATGGAACGATTCGAAAGAGTACGATTTCAGGTCGATCGAGTTATTTTTGTGAGAAGCATCAACAAAAGAATTAGAAATTTGCTTTTAACAAAACAAGGAATTTCGTCATAATGGAACTAGAAATTTTCAGAAATTTAGTTAAAAAAAATAAATCAAAAATTGTGTTGCTGGTTTTGGACGGTTTAGGGGGATTGCCAATGAGCAAAAACGGTACAACCGAGCTCGAAACAGCAAGTACACCGAACCTGGATGATCTGACTGCGGAAGGAATATGCGGCTTGCATCAGCCGATTGGACCCGGAATTACACCCGGCAGTGGTCCGGCACATTTGAGCCTATTCGGATATAATCCCATAAAATATCAGGTTGGACGCGGCGTTCTTGCAGCGCTGGGAATCAATTTTGATCTGCAACCGGAAGATGTGGCTGCGCGCGGCAATTTTTGCACAATAGACAAAGATGGACGGGTTACAGACCGCAGAGCCGGAAGGATCAGTAGTGATAAAAACAGGGAATTGTGCGAACAACTACAAAAGATCAAACTGTCGGGAGCGGACGTATTTGTTAAAACTGTTAAAGAGCATCGTTTTCTGCTAGTATTACGCGGGCACGATCTAAAAGGAGATCTCGAAGATACCGATCCGCAGGAAGTCGGTAAAAAACCGTTACCACCGGAAGGACTTTCCAGGGAGAGCGAGCAGACAGTTCTGCAGGTCACAGAATTTGTGGAACAGGCGAGAGAGATATTGAAAGATCATCATCCTGCAAACATGTTGTTATTACGTGGTTTCTCAAAAAAACCGGACTGGCAATCGATGAATGATGTGTTCGGAATAAAAACAGCAGCGATTGCTGCATATCCAATGTATCGCGGAGTGTCAAAGCTGATCGGCATGGATATATTGGAGACCGGCGACTCTGTTGAAGATGAAATTCAGACGATGCGGGATCACTGGGATGAATATGATTTCTTTTACGTTCATATTAAGAAGACAGACAGCGCCGGAGAAGACGGCGATTTTGACCGTAAGGTAAGTCTGATCGAAAAAGTGGATGAGAAAATTCCCGAAATCCGTGGATTGAAACCGGATGTTGTCGTGGTGACAGGCGATCATTCAACGCCTTCTCGAATGAAATATCATAGCTGGCATCCTGTTCCGGCTTTGATATGGTCGGAAAGTTGCCGTCAGGATGCAGTTAAAAAATTTGGTGAAAAAGACTGCATTCAGGGAGCGC
>WJJN01000122.1 GCA_014729735.1 Candidatus Zhuqueibacterota bacterium | reverse complement strand
CTAATTCCCGCGCTTTGCCAATCGCGATGAAGGATTCTTCGGAGAAATTGCTCGCCTCTGGCTCAACGTAAACCAGAATCCCCACCGACGCGCTGCTGGTCTGTTCCGGCGCCGCACCTAAAAATTCATACGGATTGTCATCTGCCATTCGTGTATCTCCTCAAAATATATTTCGTCGCTCAATTACCATTAATATCTGAACGAAAACTCAAAAAATTGTCATTCTGAGGATCCCGCTTGGCGGATTCAGAATGACACTATCTCCATTTTCGTTCAAACACTGCTTATTGTTCAACAAGAAATTGACTTCGGACCGTGACTTTGCTCCCATCCTTTCCGGCATCCGATGGCTCCATTCCCAGATCCGCCAGCGACCAACGTGTCACTTCTTTCTTAAATGCCTTCATGATATTCAATGCATTCGGAAGCTTCGGTTGTGCAGCTTCGGGATCGACGGTGATCAATGCCGGCATTGAAAGCGTCCTTTTCAAGCCTTTCAGACATTCCAGCGATAAAATCGCTCCATTTAATTCCGCTGAAATGACCCGTGTCGCATGGGGCATGCCAAGGTCTTCGGCGAGCCGGGGACCTGTCTGTCCCGAAAAACCCGTATCGGATCGTGCGCCGCAAATTATAAGATCCGCAGAATCGATTTTTTTGATGGCTTCGCTCAGTATTCTCGCATTCACAAACGCATCGTTGAATTCAAAATTTCCATCCCAAATACAGACACACTGATCGCAGCCGACCGCATACGCCTCTCGCAAAATATCCGTTCGTTCCATATCACAGATCGAAATTGCGGTCACGTGTGCTCCATGTTTTTGTTTGAAATCCATTGCCACCTGCAATGCCACGCGATCATACGAATTCATTATTTGCTTGCCGGTTTCGAAGACCCGTCCCTGTCCCCTGCTGACCTTTATTTTGTCGAGGTCAGGAACCGGTTTTATCAACACAATGATATTCATACTACTTTCCCATAAATAAGTGTCACGAAGCCCTGTTTGAGCAATTATTTACAGGACCTCGTGACGATGGTCTAATAAGAGGTGATTATTAGTAGCCGCCTTTTTTCAAAATATCCCGGGCGATGATCATGCGCTGAATCTCGTTCGTTCCTTCGAAAATCAGATTGATTCGCGAATCCCGGTACATTCGTTCCAGCGGGAAGTCCTTCATGTAACCGATCCCGCCATGTATTTGAATTGCTTTGTGGATAATTTCATCAGCTTTTTCAGAACAAAAGGTTTTCACAATAGCTGATTGCCGTGAAAATTTCATTCCCTGATCGCACATCCACGCCGTTCGGTAAACAATACTTTCCATCGCGTAAATATCCGAGCACATATCCGATAGCATCCATTGAATTGCCTGATTATCTGCGATGGACTTGCCGAATTGCTTGCGTTCTTTGGCATGTTGCGCCGACATATCCAGCACTTCTTTTGCCGCACCGAGACATCCGGCTCCCAGTCCCAGGCGTCCGCGGTCCAGCGCTTTCATCGCGGTTAAGAAACCGGCTCCGTAGCGACCGAGCACATTTTCAGCAGGCACGCGCATTTCTTCGAATAGCAATTCGGAGGTGTGACTGCCGCGAATGCCCATCTTATCTTCATCGCGAACGACTTTGTAGCCGGGTAAATTCGCTTCCACAATGAACGCGGTCACGCCGCCATGTGCGCCCAGTGCCTTATCCGTCACCGCGAATACGATGATCGTATCGGCGATGCTGCCGTTCGAGATATAGATTTTCCTGCCATTGATCACAAATTCATTGCCATCTTTCACCGCAGTGGTTTCGATTGCTGCAGCATCCGATCCGGCATTCGGTTCTGTCAATGCAAACGCTGCGATATTTTCTCCTGTAGAAAGCGGTGTTAGATATTTCTTTCGCTGCTCTTCGGTGCCGTCGAGATAAATCGACATTGCGCCGATGCTGGCATGCGCGCCCAGCAGCACGGTAATCGATGCGCTGCCGCGGGACACTTCTTCGGAGACGATGCAATAACCCAGCTCGCCGGCACCAACTCCGCCGTATTCTTCCGGGAAGCAAATACCGAAAAATCCGAGTTCTGCCATCTGCTTGATCAATGATTCGGGAATATCCCCATCCCTGTCGATAGCATCTGCCTGCGGTTTGATTTCCTGATCCGTGAATTTGCGCGCCATGTCACGGAGCATCGTCAATTCTTCTGATAATGAAAAGTCCATCGGACTCCTCCGTATTTACTTGTCCATAAACTTCGGTTGACGTTTTTCGATAAATGCCGAAACGCCCTCTTTCATATCCGCTGTTTCACAAACATCACCGAAAAACTTTGCCTCGTTCTTCAAACCGTCTGCAATGGTCATATCCAGCCCTTCTGTGATCGCTCCCAGCGCGTATGCCACTGCCATCGCACCTTTGGATGCGATCTTCTTTGCCAATCCCACGGCTTGCTTCACGACATCCATATTGGGCACGACTTTATTCACCAATCCGATACGAAACGCTTCCTGAGCCGTAATCCGGTCGCCGGTCAGGATCATTTCAATCGCCTTTGCACGATTTGTCAGCCGTGCCAACCGCTGCGTCCCGCCAAAACCAGGAATGATACCCAGCAGTATTTCCGGCTGCCCCAATTGCGCCCGGTCGCCGCAGATCCTCATGTGACAAGCCATCGCCAGCTCCAGCCCGCCGCCGAGACACATGCCGTTTATCGCCGCAATAAACGGCTTTGGTGCATTTTCGATCTTGTTCAGAATACCCTGTCCTTTATGCGATACCTCGGCACCCTTTTCTGCCGTATCGATTGTCTGTATTTCATTGATATCAGCGCCGGCAATGAAAAACATGCCCGCACCGGTAATCACGGCTGCTTTAATTTCATTATCCGAAATAACTTCTTCCACGATTTTGTCCAATTCTTCCATCACCGGTGTGCTCAACGTATTTGCCGGCGGATGATCGATGATAATGGTGGCAACTCTATCTTCAACGCTAAATTTCCAATTTTGCAAGTCCATGTAAATCCTCCTTTTAAATAGATAAAAAGCGTTCGCTATTGGCTTTAGCTTTTCTTAACACGTGGAAATCCAACAGCTAACAGCTAATAGCCAATAGCTCGAAATTAGTACTGCGCTTTGTAATTTTCATAAAAATAACAACTCGATTTCGACATGTTACCGGCTGATCAATGAGTATAAAAACCGCGTCCTGCTTTTTTCCCTGTCAAACCACCGGCAACCATTTTCTTGAGCATATATGCCGGGTGAAATCGGAAACCGAATTCCGAAGTCAGTTTATTCAAACCGTCCAGGATCACATCCAGTCCTATTTCGTCCGCATATTTCAGAGGTCCGCCGATCTCCTGCGGAAATCCGGTTCCCGCCATCATAGCAATATCGATGTCCGCCACCGACGTGATCTTTTCCTGCAACACGAGCACTGCTTCATTCACCATCAAATACAACAGCCGCTCCGGCGAAAATTCGGTTTTACTAAAAGATTTTTCTTGCTGCAATTCCTGCACGATCTGCGACAACTTTTTCTCGGAACCATCTTCATCATAGAAACCCTCGCCTGATTTCTGTCCTAATCTGCCCATTTTGTATAATTTTTCACTAAGATAAGCAGAAGCCATCCGCGGACCGTAGGCATCTTGCATAATCAGCGAGACTTTGTAGCACACGTCGAGTCCGAGCATATCCATCAACGTGAACGGTCCCATTGGCATGCCGAATTCAACCATTGCTTTGTCCATTTCGGAAGCAGTCGCCGCGGCTTCCTGTAACGCGAGCACTGCCTCATTCAAGTACGGCATCAATAAACGGTTGACCAAAAATCCCGGGCACTCTTCCACACGCACCGCCATTTTGCGCAGCGATTCGGAAAATGCCATCACATCCATCACTGTCTCGTCGGAAGTCTGTACGCCGGGAATCACTTCCACAAGTTTCATGACATGTGCGGGATTGAAGAAATGCATTCCCACGACTTTCTCCGGACGTTTCGTAACCGACGCCAGTTCGGAAATCGAAAGCGCCGATGTATTGCTCGCCAGAATTGTGCTTTCGGGACAGATTTCATCCAGCTCTTTGAAAACCTGCTTTTTGATTTTAATGTCCTCGGTCACGGCTTCGATCACAATGTCGACATCGCTGAAATCATCGTAACTCATCGTACCTGACGCCAGTGCAATTTTGGGCTCGATCTCGCCGGGGCTCATTTTACCTTTATCCACCCGGGATTGATAAATGGATCTTACCTTGTCAAGTGCAGAATCCACGAACTCCTGCTTAATATCTTTGATCACAACCGGAAGCCCGGAGTATGTGATCACCTGGGCAATGCTTCCGCCCATGTTTCCTCCGCCAACAACAGCAGCCTTGTAAATATACATGAAATCACTCCTTTCTTCATTTCTTATTTTCTTTCTATGACAATGGCGCCACCCATTCCGCCGCCGACACACGCCGAAACAAGCCCTAAATTTCCGTCTCTGTTTTTCAAAATATGCATCATTGTAACCAACAATTTTGCACCTGTAGCCCCCACCGGATGACCCAGTGCAATGGCGCCGCCGTTCACATTGAATTTTTCATCAGGGATCTTCAATTCTCGCTGGCAGGGAATTACCTGTGCCGCAAAAGCTTCGTTAATTTCAACAAAGTCCATATCATCGATTGTCAAATTCGCCCGCTCCAGAGCTTTGGGAACAGCGAAAATCGGTCCTTCCCCCATGTATGCCGGCGATAACGCAGCATAGCCGTAAGATTTTACATAAAATTCCGGTGTAATTCCCAGCTCATCCGCTTTATCTTTCGACATTACCAGCATCGCCGCTGCACCGTCACTTATCGGACAGGCATTTCCCGGGGTCACCGTCCCATTCTCTTTAAAAACAGTGGGATAAAGCGACAGCATCTGCTTATTCAAACCAATATTAATGCACTCATCTTCTGCAAAGGTTTCCGGCGGCACGTCTCTGCCTGCCATCTTTTTCGGGATCTGCATCACGACAATTTCGTCTTTGAAGCGTCCCTCCCGCGTTGCCCGAAATGCCTTTTTATGACTCAACATCGCATATTCATCCTGTTCTTCACGGGTAATGCCATATTTTTCTGCGACATTTTCAGCGGTATGCCCCATTATTTCATCGACAATCGGATCGGTTAATCCTTCCCATAAGGTGTCCACAATATCCCCGTTGCGCAAGCGATAACCAAAGCGCGCTTTTCGAAGCACATAAGGCGCATTGGACATGCTCTCGGTTCCGCCGACGAGGAATAATTCGCCGTCACCGGTTTGAATCGCCTGATAAGCAGAGCTCACTGCCTGAATGCTGGATACACAATTTCGCTGGACTGTATATGCTGGAACGGTTTCCGGAACGCCTGCCATCAACGCAGATACGCGAGCAATGTTCGGCGCATCTGACGACTGAATGATGCATCCCGCGATCACTTCATCCAACAATTCCGGATTAATCCCCGTTTGTTTCAGCACCTCCATGAAAACAATTTTCAACATTTCCTGGGCAGTGACATCCCGCAGGGCGCCACCAAAATTTCCAACCGGCGTTCTCACTCCGCCAACTAATACAACTTCTTTCATATATCCTCCATAATTTTTTACTCATTTGATGCCACTCAAAAATATATCTCCGGTTATTTGAGCGCAAAGCGAAAGGCTGTATTTTTTTCGTTTTGACAACACCCAATAATTCGAAAGCTCGTCCAGCGATCCAAACAGTACAATTTTCGCAATGCCCGGAATTATATCCTGGTTGAATTCCCCATTTTTTTGACCTTCATTAATAATCGAAGAAATGATGTTTACATAGTCCCGGAATTTCGTTCCGCTATATTCTTTCATGAATTTATGGCTCTGCCGTAGCTCGATTTGAATCACTTCCGCAAGCTCCCGGTTTTCATCTATTAATGCGAGATGCTTTTCGATAAATTTTCGTATTTTCTGTTCTGCTGTATCGAGTCCGGATAATTCCTGTTTCATTTCCCGGATGACAGTCGCCATTTCGTCCTCGAATAAAGTAATGAGAATATCATCCTTATTTTTAAAGTAGAGATATATTGTGCCGTCAGCAACCTGTGCTTCTTTGGCAATTTCAGCCACAGTAGATTTATAAAAACCCTTTCTGGAAAAAACTCTTGCCGCAGCTTTTAATATTCTCTGCCTTTTATCGTTTATGCCATTCGTGCTATTCATACGTTCTCCGGTCGGAT
>WJJN01000735.1 GCA_014729735.1 Candidatus Zhuqueibacterota bacterium | reverse complement strand
TCGCGGTGGCTCGGATTTTACAGCGTCGATTTTCGGCGCCGCGCTCGATGCCGATGAAATTCAGATCTGGACTGATGTCAACGGCGTGATGACATCCAATCCGGTGAAAGTTCCGGCTGCTTTTCCATTAAAAACGCTTTCGTATGAGGAAGCAATGGAGCTGTCGCATTTTGGTGCTAAAGTGCTGCACCCGCCGACAATTCAGCCGGCGCTGGAACAGAATATTTCATTAAAAATAATGAATACTTTTAAACAGGATTTTCCCGGAACCATTATTCAAAAAGAGCCCGAAGCAAATAACTTTATTATCAAAGGAATTTCCTCGATCCAGGACATCACGCTTTTGCGGATTCAGGGCAGCGGTATGATTGGCGTTCCCGGCATTGCATCCCGAATTTTTAGCACACTGGCACGGGAGCAAATCAATATCATTTTGATAACTCAGGCATCGTCCGAGCACTCCATCTGTGTGGCAGTGGTACCGGAGAAAGCGGCTGCCGCAAAAAAAATGATCGAAGCAGAGTTCGAGTTGGAGCTCCGGGCACGAATGGTCGATCCGGTGATTATCGAAAAAGACCTGTCCATAATCGCAATTGTGGGAAACAACATGCGCCACACTCCGGGCATTGCAGGACGCATGTTCAGTGCGCTTGGTGCAAACGGAATCAACGTCATTGCTATTGCGCAGGGCTCATCGGAGTTGAATATCTCGGTGGTGATTTCCCGCCGCGACGAGACCCGGGCGCTGAATGTGCTGCATCAGGCATTTTTCTTTCCGAAAATCAAAACCGTGCCGCTGTTCATCGTCGGAGCCACAGGGCTCATTGGCTCCACTCTGCTGAAGCAACTTTTTGAACAGCGTAAAGCACTCATGAAAAAATCAGGAATCGATTTTCAGATTCATGCTGTGGCGGATATCAATAAAATGATGATTGCGGAAAAGGCGTTGGAATATTCACAAATCCAAAAACTGTCCGAAGCTGGCGAAACAACGGATATGTCAAAATTTATCCGGCAAATACAGTCCCTGAAATTTTCCGGCAAGATTTTCATCGACTGCACTGCGAGTGAAAATATATCAGCGTGCTACGAAGAATTATTCGATGCCGGTATTTCCGTGGTCACTCCGAACAAGCTGGCAAATACCGGTTCATGGGATCGTTATCAGGAAATGCGGCGGATAGCCGAAAAAAGAGATGTTCATTTTATGTACGAAACAAATATCGGTGCGGGATTGCCTGTGATTTCCACAATCCGCGATCTTGTGAGCACCGGAGATAAGATCGTTAAATTCGAAGCGATTTTGTCAGGAACGCTGGCATACATTTTCAATACATTCTCCGGTTCGATGCGATTCAGCGATGTCGTTAAAGATGCAAAAGCAAAAGGCTACACCGAGCCTGATCCGCGCATCGATCTAAAGGGCACGGATGTTGCTCGAAAATTGTTACTGCTGGTAAGAGAGATCGGAATGCCGCTGGAAATGACCGATATAAATGTGGAGCAGTTCTTGCCGGAAAGCTGTCTTTCTACATCAAGTGTTAATGATTTTTTTGCGGAACTCAAAAAAGAGGATGATCATTTTGCAGAATTGCAGCATCGCTGCTGTGAAGAAGGTACTGTCTTGCGGCACATCGCATCGTTCGAGAACGGTTCTGCGGAAGTCGCACTAAAGGAAGTCGATGGCAGTCATCCGTTTTACATGCTCAGTGGCAGCGATAATATCATAGCATTTACAACGAAAAGGTACCCGAATCCGCTGGTCATCAAGGGCGCGGGTGCTGGAGCAGAAGTGACCGCGGCGGGTGTGTTTGCGGATTTAATAAAAGTTGGATTAGTGATACGAGATAAGTGATAAGAGATGAGTGATAAGAGATAAGTGTTAAGGTGATACGTCTGTATGAGCTTTGATTTAAACTCCAGCTCAAAAGCCGGGGTAGTCACTTGTTCCCATCTCCCATTGCCATCTTCCGAATCACATATCCCGTATCACGCATCACATCTGCTTTATCCCGTGTCTATCGTTTGCCGTTTCACGTCTGACGTTTCACATAATAAAGGAGTCTATCATGAAAATCCCTGTCGGAATTTTAGGAGCAACCGGAAGTGTCGGTCAGAAATTCATTCAGTTATTATCAGATCATCCCTGGTTCGAAATTAACTCGGTGGCGGCATCGGAGCGGTCTGCGGGAAAGAAATACCGCGATGCCGTAAATTGGTTCATGACAGCACCGATTCCGGAGACCGTCGCCGATCTGACGATTCGTACCTGCGAACCGGAATTGCCGTGCAAAATCGTATTTTCCGGGCTGGATGCCAGTGTTGCCGGAGACATCGAAACAGAATTTGCAAAAGCGGGGTATGTCGTGATTTCCAATTCCCGTAATCACCGATTCGATCCGGATGTACCACTGCTCATCCCGGAGGTAAATTCCGATCACCTGAAATTGATCGAGCAGCAAAAGTACGGCGATGGTTGCATCGTCACCAATCCAAATTGCTCTACTATCGGAATGACCCTGGCGCTCAAGCCGTTGCACGATGCATTCGGTATTGCCGCGGTGAATGTAGTCACATTGCAGGCACTATCGGGAGCCGGCTATCCCGGCGTAGCGTCTCTCGATATTATCGATAATGTTTTACCGTTCATCTCCAACGAAGAACCGAAGATGGAATCCGAGCCGTTGAAAATTCTCGGTAGTCTGAACGGCGATAAAATCGACTTCGCGGATTTTCCGATCAGCGCGCAGTGCAATCGCATACCCGTGCTCGACGGTCACCTCGAATGCCTTTCCGTAACGCTGAAACAAAAAGCATCAGCAGATCAACTGATCTCTGCCTGGAAAAATTTCAGCGGGGAGCCGCAAAAGATGGACCTACCTCTGGCACCAAAACAGCCTATCTATTATTTCGAGCAGAATAATCTGCCTCAACCCAAGCTTCAGCGCAATCTGGATAAAGGGATGGCTGTCAGCATCGGCAGGCTGCGGGAATGTCCGATATTCGATTATAAATTTGTGATTCTCTCGCATAATACAATCCGGGGTGCCGCTGGCGGTGCGATTCTTAATGCCGAAATTATGGTCAAAAAGAAGCTGATCGACTTATGAGAAAACGAGTGCGTGCCTTTGCCCCGGCAACTGTTGCCAATGTCTCCTGCGGCTTCGATATTTTTGGTTTTGCAATGGAATATCCGGGTGACGAGGTTAAATTGACACTTACAAACACACCCGGGATCGAAATAAGACGAATCATCGGCGACAATGGCAGACTTCCGTTGGAGGCGGATAAAAACACCGCTGGTGTTGCAGCGCGGTTGTTCCTGGAAAAAATGAATTTGCACAAAGAGACCGGCGTGAGCATCGAATTGATCAAAAACCTGCCGCTGGGCAGCGGAATGGGCTCCAGCGCTGCCAGCGCAGTAGCTGTATTGTACGGACTAAACCATCTGTTTCAATCGCCATTGCAACGAACCGAACTGCTTCCATTTGCCATGGAAACCGAGCGCACTGCCTGTGGTTCCGCGCATGCAGACAATGCAGCGCCAGCGCTGTTCGGTGGTTTCGTACTGATTCGCAGCTATTTTCCGCCGGATATCATCAGCCTGCCGGTTCCCGACGATCTTTACTGCTGCCTAATCCATCCCGATATCGAGGTTAATACCGGGAGCGCGCGCAAAATTCTCAGCCCGCAGATCAAATTAACCGATGCGGTCACGCAAATGGGGAATGTTGCGGGATTTGTGGCGGCACTCTGTAAATCCGATTACGACCTGCTCTCTCGTTCCATGGAAGATGTTCTTATCGAGCCCGTACGGTCTCGTCTTATTCCGCATTATTTTGAATTGAAAGAAGAGGCGCTGAAAGCCGGGGCACTTGGCTGCAATATTGCCGGTTCAGGTCCCTCGGTCTTTGCACTATGTAGATCCGAACCGATTGCTTATCAAGTTTCAGAAGCGATGAAAGACCTGTACGATAAAATAAACCTGAAAAGCGAAATCTATATCTCGAAAATCAATCAACAGGGACCCAAAATTCTGGAAGACTGACATGAAATTCTACAGCACGAAAAATCGAGCGAATGCCGTTTCACTGCGCAAGGCTGTATTAAAAGGAATGCCGGCGGATAATGGATTATATATGCCGGAAACAATACCGGAGTTCGAACCATCTTTTTTCAACCGCACCTCTGCATCTTTTCAGGAGGTGTCGTTCGAAATTGCGCGCCAATTCGTCGAAGATGATATCCCCGGTACGATTTTAAGTGAAATCATCTCTGATGCAATCAATTTCGATGCCCCGTTGATCCGGCTTTCCGAGCAGGTACACGTGCTCGAGCTGTTTCACGGTCCCACGCTGGCATTCAAAGATTTCGGCGCCCGCTTTATGTCACGTATTATGTCGTATTTTGTGCAAGAATCGGATCAAAGCCTTAATGTGCTCGTGGCTACCTCAGGAGATACCGGCAGCGCAGTCGCTAACGGATTTTATGGAGTCCCGGGCATCAATGTGATCATTCTATATCCTTCTGGCAAAATCAGCGACATCCAGGAAAAACAGATCGCCACTCTGGATAAAAACATCACCGCGTTGGAAATCGACGGTACCTTTGATGATTGCCAGCAGTTGGTCAAATCAGCTTT
Organism: Candidatus Zhuqueibacterota bacterium; assembly: GCA_014729735.1. Classification (GTDB taxonomy): domain Bacteria; phylum Zhuqueibacterota; class Zhuqueibacteria; order Thermofontimicrobiales; family Thiofontviventaceae; genus Mariaggregatimicrobium. The sequence goes on along the minus strand of WJJN01000735.1, from coordinate 540 downwards.
TCTCGATCCGGATCTCGATCGTGAAATGCGGTTAACATCTGCAAATTCCATCAATATCGCCAGATTACTGCCGCAGTCATTTTACTATTTCCGGGCGATTGCCCAGCTAAAAAACAGTAGCAAAAATGAGATCATTGTTTCAGTGCCAAGCGGAAATTTTGGAAATCTGACCGCCGGACTCATAGCCGGAAAAATGGGACTACCTCTCACGAAGTTCGTAGCTGCCACTAATACCAACGCCGTTGTCCCGGAATATCTAGAAAGCGGCAAATTCGTACCTCGCCCGTCATTACAAACCATTTCAAACGCCATGGATGTGGGCAATCCCAGCAATTTCGCCCGGATGCTGGACTTGTACGATCATTCCGTAAAAAAAATGCGCTCTGACATTATCGGACATAGTTATTCGGAGGAATCGACACGACAGGTTATCAAAGATGTAAAAGAGCAATTCGGTTACACCCTGGATCCCCATGGCGCTGTTGGATTTGCGGGACTATCTTCAGCATTGCAAAAAAATCAAATCGGAATTTTTCTGGA
>WJJN01000011.1 GCA_014729735.1 Candidatus Zhuqueibacterota bacterium | reverse complement strand
ATCACGGTCTATGATATTGCCATGAATTGTTTCGATGCCGTACTCTTCCAAACGCTTCTGTTCCTGATCCGATTCGAACAGCGAGACGCCGATTATCTTGCGCTGAGTCGATCCCTCGTCAGATGCACGTTTTGCCATGCGCGCCAGAGACGGACCGATTTTTCCGCCAGCCCCGAGGATAATGATATCTCCATCCAAATTCGATAGCTCTGCTACAACATCGTCCGTCGGTGCCGAGAGCAATTCATTTAACTGGTCGGTTGTTTCTATAGTTTTTGGATAATTTAATTTCATTTATATTACCTGTATCAGATTTCCGGTATCTGCAGTGTTGCCGATGGGTACACCGCGATTTTTCCACCGTCAGGGTGACGCCTTTTCAAAGTACTCAAAACATCATGCCATTTTGCCGCAAACTCCACTTCGATTGGAAACGAAACGCGGCAGTCGAATTCATTCAAATTCGGTGAAAACATGATTAATTTATTTTCTCCCATAAATCCCGGCTGCGCTTTCGAAGCCAGATGCAGCCTGCCGCCCGGACTGAACAGCGCGCTGTATCCGCGACCGAAAACACACGCAGACATCAGAATCACTGTCCCCCCTTTTTTGACGATATTGCTTTGTGTGGCATGATACAGATTCAATCCTTTTGCCGCCTGCAGGATTTCCGAATCTTCGGGATACGTATTCAGCACGACGACATCCGGCTGCCCGATAATATGAGATGCGTACATTTTCTGCCCTCGTGCAACAGCCTGCCGGTGCGCGGAAATCATATCTCCGGCATATACACCAGCTATTTTCCGTTTTCCGTTCACCAATGTGCACACAATGAAATCCAGACCGATTTTTCGGGCAGCTTCCTCGATGTCCTGCCGTGCCTGATTATTTTGCACCTCACCGAATGCTCCGGTGATTCCCCGCACCGCGCTCAAATGATTTGCTTCCAATGTCTCGATGCCCGCCAGTCCCGGAACTACGATTTTCCCGCCTCCGCTGAATCCCATCCACGGATGCGGCGCTACTGTTCCGATCCCGATCTTATAATCGCATTCATAGAATTCTCTGTTCACCACCACCGGCGTATTCTGCGAAGTCTTTCCGAGATCGATGACATTTTCATAGGGATTATGCTGATACACATCATACGTGTCCATGAAAGAGCGTCCGAATTTCGCAATGCACTCGGAGCGCGTCATCTGCCGGTGACCTCCTAATGCAATGAATATTTTAATATTTTCAGCACCAATCCCTGCATTGTGCAGCTCCCTCGTCACGGTCTTCAGAACCACCGCAAGTTGCGTCGGTCGGGTGATATCCTCCACAGCAATACCGACTTTCCCTGCTGCCTGTTCCCGGATCGGCTGGCAATCGATAGGATTTCGGATCGCCTTTTTGATCTCCGGCGTCGTCAACGCCCGTTCATTATTGATCCTGGAATAGAAAATATCCCAGTTATCCGGTAATTCCAATTCAATTTGACTGTCGCCAGCCCATGCTTTCCAATTTAGTTTGATTGACTTCATAGTCACTTCATCAACACCAATTTCACAACTTCGTTATTCATCCCCTCGCTGATCCGGCAAAAATAAAGCCCTGACCCCACTGATGCCGCATTCCAAAAAATTTTTTTTTCTCCGGCTCGCTGCATTCCTTCAAATAAGGTTTCCACATGCTGCCCCGTCATATTGTAGATATCGATTTCCACGTGCGCATCTTCTGGCAGCGAATACAACACGCATGTGGAATTATTGAACGGATTTGGATAATTCTGTTTGATCGTCAGTTTTTCTGGCTTTTCAGTCTGCTCACCCCCCGGTGACCGAACATCCGATGTATAAGAATCCGGCTGCAAATCCGCCGGACCGATATTAATGCGTCCTCCCGGATAATCAGTGCCATTCGCGGGATCTCCGGCATTCAACTGCGGCGCTCCTTCGACAGGGGAAAAATCCGTTCGTATTTTATCCGCGATTTCCAGATCCCGGTAATCCGTCAGGATTGGAACATTGGCGAAAATGTTTTCATTTTGCACAACAATGGAATTGGAGTCATACCCGGCTGCCTGTAAATCAGAAAGCGAACGGTAACTGGTATTTCCAAGTTTTACATTAAACTGAAACGGACTTTTGACGAAAAACAAGTTGTAATCAGAATCAAAACCTTCGAGACATCCGTCCTGAATCGTAAAGCCATCACATAGAAAGATATTATTCCTGAATGTGATATTATATGATGAATCCGATTTCGCCGCCGGAATTTCCAGATATTGGGCAAATGTCCAGATTAAAATACAGTTTTCCACGACAATATCATGGACACTATCGAAATAAATTCCATCCTGTCCATTGATAAAAACAGAATTCCGGTAAATAATATCGTGATCACCCCGATTAATGGGATGGCAGCTCAAATGGTTTGGCGCATTTTTATTGACATTCCCATCCCAGATGCAGGGATCACCGGGGACACCGGACGCAGGCTGTCCGCCATTCCAGTTATTTTTGATCATATTATTTTTGGCAACACTGCCGGCGCCGCCGACTGATAACGCAGAATACGGAAGTGCGGGTTTATGATCCCAGATACGATCCGCTCCTTTGATGATCACATTTTCGATGGTGCAATTTTCAATGCGATTGCGCGGTCCGTGCAGCATGACCCGTCCGCCCAGAATCCATGAATTCAATATTTGCACACCTTCGGCATATTGGCAATAGACGATTTCTTCGTACGCGACATAATGTAAGTCAATACCGTCCAGTATGATATAATCGTTATTTGCGGTGAAATAGACCAGCTCACCCTGATCCCGGATGAACTCGATGCCAAGATTTGCCGTCCGCGGATCGAGATGCCGGTACGGGTGAATGTAGACCAGACTATCGTATTGAAAATAACTTCCCTCGTATTT
>WJJN01000734.1 GCA_014729735.1 Candidatus Zhuqueibacterota bacterium | reverse complement strand
GATCTTTGCTACCCTTGCGAAGGTTTTAAACCTACGCAAGGGTGAATAAAAAATGGAGATGGATTAATGAAACAGTTTATTAGTCTTGTTCTACTGATATCGATCGGATTTGGCTGGGGCTGTCAGAAAAATGATTTGGCGGCGCGATGGTCGGTCCGTATGGCAGAATCGGTCATGCAGCGTAATCCCGAACCATGGATGATCGATTTCCGGGAAACCCCGAAATGGGAATATACACAGGGACTGGTGCTTAAAGCAATTCAGGAGGTGTGGAAAACTACCGGCGAAGATAAGTATTTTGACTATGTCAAAGAGTACTATGATCAATTCGTACAAGAGGATGGCAGCATTATGTTGTACAAATGGACGAATTACAACATCGACCGAATCAATCCGGGAAAGCCATTATTCGCCCTGTACGAGAAAACCGGTGAGGAGAAATTCAAAAAAGCCATCTATCTGTTACGCGAGCAGATGAAAACCCATCCCCGGGTGAGTGCGGGCGGTTTCTGGCATAAGAAAATCTATCCTCATCAAATGTGGCTGGACGGCATTTATATGGCATCTCCGTTTCTGGCGCAATTTGCGAAGACTTTTAACGAACCTGCATTATTCGACGATGTTGCCAATCAAATTCTGCTGATTGAAAAGCATACCCGGGATGAAAAGACCGGGTTGCTATATCATGGCTGGGATGAAAGTCGGGAACAGCGTTGGGCAGACCCGGAGACCGGATGCTCTCCTAATTTCTGGGGCAGGGCAATGGGCTGGTATGCCATGGCGCTGGTAGATGTACTGGATTTCTTTCCCGAAGATCATCCCAGTCGTCAGGATATCATCGGAGTGCTGCAGCGACTGGCGGATGCGATTACACGTGTTCAGGATAAGGAAACCGGTCTGTGGTATCAGGTGCTTGATCAGGGGGATCGCACAGGTAACTATCTTGAAGCGTCAGTTTCCTGCATGTTTACGTATTCGCTTCTGAAAGCAACGCGAAAAGGATATATTGACAGCAAATTCCGGGACATTGCCCGCAACGCATATCAGGGCATTTTACATGAATTCATCGGGGTCGACGATGCCGGGCTGGTGAATCTTCATCAGGTGTGCGCAGTTGCCGGACTGGGTGGCGATCCGTATCGCGATGGTTCTTATGAATATTATATCAGTACGGAAATTAAAAGCAACGATCCAAAGGGCGTCGGACCGTTTATTCTGGCGAGTCTGGAAATGGAAACGCTGAATAACTGAAATGATGAATTTTAGACTGAAGAGGAAATTGTGAAAAATTACAGCCGTATTATTGATTTTAGAAATGTGCTAATTACGCTGGCAATCGCGTCGCTGCTCTTATTTGGCTGCATCAGTATTGCACAAAATGAAACCGGTTGGGAGCAACTCCCGCACATTTTAGCACGAATTAATCCGCCGGAATTTCCGGAACAGGATTTCGATATTACAAATTATGGCGCGATTGGCGATGGCAGCAGCGACTGCACCGATGCTTTTAGAAGTGCAATCGATGCTTGTACGAAAAATGGCGGCGGTCGTGTTGTGGCGCCGGAAGGCATTTATCTGACCGGAGCGATTCATCTGAAAAATAATGTGAACCTGCATATTTCGGAAAACGCCACGATCCGGTTCAGCCAGGATCCGGCGGACTACCTGCCGGTTGTTTACAGTCGCTGGGAGGGAGTCGAGTGCATGAATTACTCGCCGTTCATCTACGCGTACGGACAGGAAAATATCGCGATCACCGGCAGCGGTGTGTTGGACGGGCAAGCTGATAATGACCACTGGTGGCAGTGGAAAGGCAAGAGTGAATACGGCTGGGAACCGGGTGAGCCCAATCAGGATGCGGCTCGCGATAAATTATTTGAAATGGCGGAGAACGGCACGCCGGTGGAGCAGCGGATCATGGGCGAAGGTTCGTACCTGCGTCCGCAGTTCATCCAGCCATATAAATGCAAAAACGTGCTGATCGAGGGCGTGACCATCAAAAATTCGCCGATGTGGGAAATCCATCCGGTTCTATGTGAAAACGTTACCGTGCAAGACGTGACAGTCATCAGCCACGGTCCGAATAATGACGGCTGCGATCCGGAGTCCTGTAAAGATGTGCTCATTAAAAATTGCTATTTCGACACGGGAGATGACTGCATCGCGATCAAGTCCGGGCGCAATGCGGATGGCAGGCGAGTGAACATCCCGAGCGAAAATATCGTGATCCAGGATTGCGAAATGCGCGACGGTCACGGCGGCGTGGTTATCGGCAGTGAGATTTCCGGGAATGTCCGCAACGTATTTGCGGAAAATTGCATTATGAACAGCCCCAATCTGGACCGGGCGCTGCGGATCAAAACCAACTCCGTGCGCGGCGGGATCGTGGAGAATATTTTTCTGCGCGATATTACCGTGGGACAGGTTGCGGACGCGGTTTTTCGAATCAACCTCAATTATGAAGAAGGCGATGCCGGAAATTACACGCCGGAAATACGGAACATACGCTTCGAAAATATAACCAGCGAAAAGAGCACTTATGCCTTGCGGCTGGAAGGCTATGAAAGATCGCCGGTGCGCGACATTTATCTCAGTAATTGTCGGTTCGCAAATGTATCG
>WJJN01000121.1 GCA_014729735.1 Candidatus Zhuqueibacterota bacterium | reverse complement strand
AGCGCTGGATTTCCCGGGCTATGCCATCGGCGGGCTTTCGGTGGGCGAGCCGAAGGAAGCGATGTACGAAATGACCGAGCTTTCAGCAAGCCTGCTGCCGAAAGACAAACCGCGCTATTTAATGGGCGTGGGCAAGCCGGAAGATATCGTGACCGCGATTTCGTACGGCATTGATATGTTTGATTGTGTGCTGCCCACCCGTAACGGCAGAAAGGGCACGGTGTTCACCTGGAACGGGCAGATGATTCTTAAAAACGCTTCTTTTAAAGAAGATTTTACGCCCATCGACGAAAAGTGCGCATGCTATACCTGCCGCAATTTCACACGAGCTTATTTGCGGCATCTGTTTAAAGCAGAAGAGATTTTAGGGATGAGATTGGCAAGTCTGCATAATTTATATTTTTATCTTGAATTGGTGAGAGAGGCGCGGCTGGCAATTATTGAAAATAGATTTATAAACTGGTCGAAAGATTTCTTTAATAATTATCTTGATTAAAATAGATTATCCTGGAACTGTATCAAAGGTCATTTTCTGATGTCATTCCTGCGAATGCAGGAATCTCATTTTGATATTTAGTGTTTGAACGAAAACTCAAAAAATTGTCATTCTGAGGAGCCCTTCGACAAGCTCAGGATAAACTCGCGACGAAGAATCTCATACCACTAAGCGTATGTCTTTACTAAATTTGGTGGTATGAGATTCTTCATGCGCCCAAAAGATGGCGCATTCAGAATGACATTATCGTCGTTTTCGTTCAGGTACTAACGAGGAGATTCCGGGACAAGCCCGGAATGACATCAAGTGAGAAAATTGGGTTTTCAATACAGTTGCAGAATAGCTATGAAACAATTCAAATTAATTGATCTAAAAACGGAGGATTAATCAGTGAACATGCTATTTGTAATTCTTATGTCGGGAGCCGCTGGTGGCGGACAGGGACAGCCAAACACGTTTGGTTTCTTTTTGCCGATTATCTTAATCTTTCTGATTATGTATTTTCTCATTTTTCGTCCGCAGATGAAAAAACAGAAAGAGCAAAAACAGATGATCGAATCTCTGCGAAAAGGTGACAAGGTGATCACCGTCGGCGGAATTTTTGGTACGATTGCCGGAATCAAAGAGAAAGAAGGTACTTTAATTTTAAAAATTGCTGACAACACCAAAGTCGAACTTGCAAAAACATCTATTGCAAAAGTAGTAGGATCAGAATAAATATGATGAGAATTATCAAATATGGAAATCCGATTCTTCGAATGAAGGCAAAACCCGTCACTGAATTTGACGAGGAGCTTCGGCAAACCATAGATGATATGATCGAAACCATGCAGGTGGGAGAAGGTATTGGACTTGCAGCTCCGCAGGTTGCAATTTCCAAAGCGTTTTTTGTGATTGATAACAGTCTGATCGAGGAGGGCGGACAACCGGAAGCGATTATCAATCCTGAAATTTTAAGCTCTAATGGTGAATCGATTATTGAAGAAGGGTGTCTGAGCGTCCCCGAAATCAGAGAAGATGTAAAACGTCCGGATTTTATCAAAGTAAAATATCAGGATGTCGATGGTAAGATGCACGAGGAAGAATTCGGAGGGGTGAGAGCGCGTGTTTTTCAACATGAGCTTGACCACTTAAAGGGTATCTTTTTTGTTGACAGGCTTGGAGCAATGAAACGGAAATTACTGCAGAAACAACTGCGCCAGATTGCTGAAGAAGAAATGGCAGAGAGAGTCGAGGTATGAAATTAATTTTCATGGGAACGCCGGAGTTTGCCATTCCCAGTCTTGAAGAATTGATGAAAAGTAGTCACAGGGTTCTTGCAGTGGTTACCGGTATAGATAAACCGGTCGGCAGGGGACAGAAAGTAAGACCGACGCCGATCAAGAAGTTTGCACTGGAAAAAGGACTGCCGGTACTCACTCCCCTGAAACTCAAGGATGAAAAATTCATCTCTGAATTAAAGCAGTTCGAAGCGGATATATTCGTTGTTGTCGCATTCCGGATTTTGCCGGTTGCAGTTTTCACGATACCACCAAGAGGCACGATCAATCTGCACGGTTCTTTGCTGCCGAAATATCGTGGTGCTGCCCCCATCAACTGGGCGATAATTAACGGCGAACAAAAAACCGGATTAACCACGTTCTTTATCGAAAAAAAAGTAGATCGCGGTGAAATTATTTTAATGCGTGAAACTGAAATTGGACCTGAGGAGACCGCCGGAGAATTGCATGACCGCCTCTGTCAGCAGGGAGCGAAATTATTAGTGGAAACGCTGGATTTGATAGAGCAGGAAAAGGTTCAACCGCGAAAACAGGCAGGTGAGCCTACGCTGGCGCCAAAGATCACCAAAGAAGTGTGCCGGATTGATTGGAACAAAGATGCGGAATCGATCTATAATCTGGTGCGCGGGCTATCGCCATATCCACGAGCGACCGGTGTGTTCCATGATACTGAAATGAAAATCTGCTGTGCCCGCATCGTACCTTCGGAAATAGGACAGAATGTGGAGCCGGGCACAATCGTTAAAGCAGATAAAACCGGCGAATTACACGTGGCGACAGGTCAGGGAATTATATCGATTACCGAATTACAGCCCGAATGCAAGCGCCGCATGACGAGCGCCGAGTTCCTGCGCGGACACCAGGTGCAGCCGGGCGAAAAATTTGAATGATTATTTCAATTTAAAAAGTCTAGAAAATCAGATGAGCCGAATAAGCCATTTATTGTGCTTCATTTTTTTATCTTTGATGTGCAATCAAATTATTGCAGCCGATTCTGAAAATCAATTAGAATTGAACAGATCGGCACCAATCTTCGTGTTGCGCGATTTGAACGGTAACGATGTGTTCCTGCGTGATTATTGCGGCGATCTGCGGCAGCCCTGGAAGAATAAGATTCAGCACGTCGTCATCCTCAGTTTTTTCACAAGCTATTGCCAACCCTGCCTCAAAGAAATCCCGATTCTCGAAAAATTTGCCATAAATTATAAAGATCAGGATTTAAAAATATTTTTATTGAATTTGGGTGAATCCGCAGAAACAGTGCAGCGCTATCTCAATGATAAAGGATTTAAACTGCCTGTGCTGCTTGATAAATACGCGGTGGTTGCGAAGAAGTATCAGGTCACATCAGTGCCCGGCATATTCGTAATCGACAGAGCTGGAAATTTAATTTGGAAATCGAAAGGATATAATCCCGATCTCGCTGATAGTTTGGATAAGGTACTTGAACAGCAATTCAAAAGAATAGAATGATGCACGCGCGACGTCTGGTGATTAAAATTCTGAATCGGATAGAAGATACCGGTGCATATGCCGATATCGTGCTTGCCAATGAGTTATCGGGTAGAAATATGCCGCAGCGGGACCGGCATCTTGTGACGGAATTGGTAAATGGAACGATACGTTGGCAGTCGCGTCTCGATTGGATTATTCTACTCTATTTTTCCGGGGATTATGAAAAATGTCCCCAAAAAATCAGAACGATTTTGAGGACAGCACTCTATCAAATCATTTTTTTGAGTAAAGTCCCGGATTACGCAGCAATATCTGAAGCTGTATCATTGGCAAAAAAGTTGAAGGGAGCATTCTGGGGGCGCAAAGTAAATGCGATCCTGCGGTCGATCAGCAAACATCAGGATGAAATCGAATACCCTGATGCTGCAAAAAATCCTGTGAAATTTTTGTCAGTGCGCTACTCACATCCCGAATGGATGGTGAGCCGCTGGCTTGAGCGGTTCGGTTTTGAGCAGACAAAAAGTCTGCTCAAATCAAATAATAATCCGCCCAAACATACATTACGTGTAAACAGATTAAGAATATCTGTTTCAGAGCTGCAGGGTTTGTTACTGGGAGCAGGCATAAAGACGAAGGCAACCAAATTTGTGAACGAATGTTTGATTGTCGACAAATTACCCAATTTGGACGACTTCGATTTATTCCAAAGGGGATTATTTTCAGTTCAAGACGAAAGCGCGGCGCTGGTTGGCGGACTCGTCGATCCACAACCAGGGGAACTGATCCTGGATTTGTGCTCCGCACCGGGAGGCAAAGCCACTCATCTGGCTGAAATAGCCGGCAATGGTTGTAAAATCATTGCAGTAGATTTACATCTGAACAGGCTTCAACTCGTCAGCAGTGCAGCTCGAAGGTTGGGACATAAGAACATTTTCCCGGTGAATGCAAATGCGGCGCACGTTGCAACAGCGAAAGCTGACAAAATTTTGATCGATGCTCCGTGCACCGGGCTGGGAGTGCTTTCAAAACGGAGCGATGCCCGCTGGAAGCGCACTCCAGGGCAATTGGCAGAACTGGTGACAATTCAACGGAAAATTTTGGATAATGCATCCAAACTTTTAAAAAACGGCGGATATCTGATTTACAGCACCTGCACCACAGAACCGGAAGAGAATGAACAGCAGATTGCAAGGTTTTTGAGGAATCATCCTGAATTCAAAATCGATTTTCCGATGAATCGATTCAATAAGGAATTAATAATTGAAAACAAATATATTTATACGTTTCCGCACATTCATCACATGGATGGATCGTTTGCTACAAGATTGGTAAAAACAGGTTGAGGTAAAATTATGGATATTACGACTCGCTTTTGGGATCTGATTCACTGGGACAAATCTAAATATATAATAATCCCATTGTTATCGATCCTGATCGCATATATTTTGGTTAATGATTTTATAATGCCTGCTTATACACGACATGGTCAGGAAATCGAGGTGCCCAATACCATTGAAATGACTTATGAAGGCGCGAGAACACTGCTGCAACAGAACGATCTGGAAATTGTTGAACAGGCAAAAAAATTCGATGCCCGTTTTCGGAGTGGCATTGTCATATCCCAAAATCCGCACCCTTATTCAAAGGTGAAAAAGGGGAGACGTATTTACGTGATTGTCAGCAAAGGAGAGCCCACATTACAGATGCCGCGGCTCATTGGCAGCTCCGAAAAGAACGCTGTTTTTGAAATAGAACAATTAGGACTGGAAGTTCGCTACATCACTTACGAACATTCGGAACATTTTCCCAATGGAGTTGTAATCCACCAGTCGATTCCCATCGGTGAGGAAGTAAAAGTCGGCAAAACGATTGATTTGGTTGTCAGTCTCGGGCAGTTCCCGGATAAGTTCATCGTCCCGAACGTAATTGGCAGAAGCCTGAAAGACGCGCGCAAAATCATTCGTCGATCCGGCTTGACGTTTGGTAGCGTTAGCTACCAGGTCAATGACGATCTGCTGCCGGAAACAATCATTGATCAATCACTGGAACCGAACACCGAGGTTTCACAAGGAGATACACTGAATTTACTGGTAAGCACACTTGGCAGCGGAATGGAGGAAGAATTCTGATGATTAAAGTAGCACCGTCGATTTTATCGGCAGATTTCAATCGATTGCAACATCAGTTAAAAATCGCAGAACAGGCGGGTGCCGACTGGATTCACGTTGACGTCATGGACGGACAGTTTGTACCCAATCTGACCTTTGGTCCGAAAATCGTTGAATGGGTGAATCGTCTCACGACCCTGCCTTTAGACGTCCATCTCATGGTAAATGAACCTGATGTATTAATCCCCGCTTTCGTGAAAGCCGGCGCTGACCGATTAACAGTGCATATCGAAGCAATTAAGCACATTCACCGGACGCTGAAAATGATCAAAGATCACGGAATCAGTGCCGGGATTACTCTGAATCCCGGAACATCCGCAAGAGCAATCGAGGCTGTCATTCCGGAAGTCGATCTGGTTCTTGTGATGAGCGTGAATCCGGGATTTGGGGGACAGGCATTTATCGAGTCCTCATTATCAAAAATCAAATACATTTTTAAAATGATTAAAACAATTAAGCCGGATGTTTATCTGGAAGTCGATGGCGGCATCGATATGAAAACCGCGCCATTGGTTGTTGAAGCCGGGGCAAATGTTCTGGTCGCCGGATCATTTATATTCAGTTCAGATGATATCAAAAAATCAATCCACTTATTGAAAAATCATGATTGAGTTTGCCACACCTGATAATATCATTGAACGATACGAAGGAAACCCGATCCTTTCGGCTGAAGATATCCCATATCATTCAACGCTGGTATTCAATGCCGGAGTAACAAAATTTAACGGTAAATATGTAATGATGTTTCGCAATGATTATGGGAATGAAGACAGGCTTCAATTGGAAGGTACAAATCTGGGGCTCGCGTTTAGTGACAACGGCATCGATTGGCGCGTTCAGCCGAACCCCTGTCTGGATTTACACGATGACGACATCATTTGTGTAAATGATCCGCGACTGACGGTAATTGATGGAAAGGTATTCGTGACTGTCGCTGCCATTACGTTACACGGTGTTAGAGGAGCAATTCTTGTCACAGACGATTTCGATCAATTTGAGACGCTTTCCATATCTGTCCCGGATAATCGAAACATGGTTTTATTTCCGCAAAAGTTCAATGACAAATATCTCCGGCTTGAGCGACCATTTTCCTGGTATAAGGGGGGAGACGAGAGATTCGATATCTGGATTTCGGATTCACCGGATTTGAATTACTGGGGTAACTCCCGCCTGTTTTTATCAACTGCAGAAGTTCCCTATGCAAACAACCGTATTGGTGCCGGACCGCCGCCGGTCAAAACATCAAAGGGCTGGTTGCTTATTTTTCATGCGGTGTATCGATACATAGACCGTGTTTTCAATGGATGGGAAGGAAACTGGAATAAGCAGTATATGGCTGGTGTGATGCTTCTTGATTTGCATGATCCGTCAAAAATACTCGGTTACAGTAAAGAGCCATTATTGGTGCCGGAAAAAAAATATGACTACGAGGTAAATGGTTTTCGTGGAAACGTGGTGTTTCCCGGAGGGCTTATCCTGGAAGATAGTGGGGAGGTGAAAATATATTATGGCGCCGCTGATACTGTTGAAGCATTGGCAATCACTCATATTGACGACTTGATTAATTTCTGTTCGGTCTTTTGAATAATTCTTGATATGAAACATTTTTATCCATTTTGATTGCAATGAAGGTAAAATCTCATACTGAATAAAAAGGAGAATTCACAGATGGAATTGACAAAGGTGTTTATTGAGCAGGCTCGGAAAAATCCCCTACAAATTGTTTTTCCTGAATCCAGGGACGAACGAATCATCATTGCGGCTTCAAAAATCAAGGAACAGGGCATTGCGAATCCCGTGCTAATCGGCGATGCTGAAGAGGTGAATGAAATTGCATCTGCTCAGAAAGTTTCACTGGAAGGAATCAAAATTATCTCACCGTTAAGCGATGAAGCGGTGCTGGACAAATATGCCGAATTGTACGTCCAATCTCGAAATATAAAGACCACCATTGCCAAAAAATTGGTCAAAAAACCGCTTTCCTTTGGCGGAATGATGGTAAAAGCAGGAGATGCGGATGGAATGGTTGCAGGAGTCGCAACAGCCACCGCATCGGTTATTCAGGTCGCGTCGTTGACAATCGGCTTCAGCGAGGGAATTTCGACACCGTCCAGTTTTTTCATGATGGTGCTGGATAAATTTCAGGACGAGAGGGACAAAATATTTATATTCGCTGATTGTGCTGTGAATATCCAGCCGGATTCTCAGCAACTGGCAGAGATCGGGATCGCATCAGGCTTGAATGCAAAAGCACTGCTAGGGATCGAGCCGAAAATCGCTTTTCTGTCATTTTCCACAAAAGGCTCGGCAAGCCATACCGATGTGGATAAGGTGCGGGAAGCGGTGAGAATTGCCAGAGAACAGCGCCCCGATTTCAACATCGAAGGCGAAATTCAGGCAGATGCTGCAATTATTCCTCGCATCGCTCAAAAGAAAGTCGGCGAAAGCCCGGTTGCCGGGACCGCCAATGTGCTTATTTTCCCGGATCTCGATGCTGGAAACATCGGCTATAAGATTGTGCAATATATGGCAAACGCCACAGCGCTGGGTCCGATTCTGCAAGGATTTGCCAAACCGGTGAATGACATGTCCCGCGGAGCTTCAGTGGATGATCTGATCGGAGTTACAGCGATTACTGTGGTACAGGCTCAAAACTTATCAAAAAAATAATTCAATCAGGCGGATACTATGAAAATAATTGTTTTTAATTGTGGCAGTTCATCTATTAAATACAAGCTTTTTGAAATGCCGGAGGCAACGGTGCTGGCAAACGGAATTGTAGAACGCATTGGTTCGGAATCTTCGGCAGCACAACAGAAAGCCGGCGAGAAAAAAATGGTAATCGAAGAAAAAATCGATGATCATGAACAGGGCATTTCTGTTATAAAAAAAATGCTTATCGATTCTGAAAAAGGTGCTATTGAATCTCTCTCGGAAATTCATGCCTGCGGACACAGGGTCGTGCATGGGGGTGAGGCTTTCACGAATTCGGTGCT
>WJJN01000733.1 GCA_014729735.1 Candidatus Zhuqueibacterota bacterium | reverse complement strand
TTTCCACCATTGGCTCGATTAAGTCCTTCCATTGTTGCGATTCCATAATACCGCCAAATGTTGCATTGCAACACCACTGCGCCGCATCGACCAGGCTGTTTTCGACCATGTGGGTTGCCTTTGGAAACACTTTGATATATTCCAGTTCCCGATTCACAAGGTAATCTACCGAATTAATCGCTAAAATGACACCAAATGCCTTTAAAAGTCCGGTCTCCTGATCTCCTTTAAACTCATCGCTTAAAATTGCATTTTGAATTTTCTCAATATTTACAGTCATTATTCATTAACCTCCGATACAAATTCACAGATATCATCGCCCTTTGCCCGACATTTGGTTTCACTCATTTTAAACGAACCAGCAGGTTTATCATAAACAATCGAAAGTACCGCACACAGATGCCCGCAAATATCATGGCAGACCGGTTGCTTCCGATCTTCCCAGTTAAATTTCTCCTTATTTTCCAACCATCCTTCTGCCAAATAACTGCTTTTGGAAATGAAAACACTTTTTTCAGGTGATAATGATGAAATCTCGATCGCGCCGTAAGCCGGTATTTTGAACATCTCCAGAATGGTCAGAGTCTTGTCCTCGGTACTCATCGCATCAAAATTTGCTTTTATCTCAGTCTGATCCAGAAATTTTTTCAGAGCTTCATAAGTAGTGAACTCTGCTGCTTTCTGAAGTAACATGCCGCCTTTGTCGAATCCTAAAACATCCTCGAAATTTTTCAAAATTCGTGTATTAAATTTATCACAATGATAAGAAACTTCGACGCTACCCAATTCGAGCCTTGATTTTTCAGGAATGAAATTTAAAGTATCTGCATAACTGGATAGGATATCAGTGGAAATTCCCATTGAAATCACTCCTTTCCTGATAAGAGTTTTATTATTTACCGACGATACCTTTGCATACAGCGCCTGGCGCAAATTGAATTAAATGATACGGGGATCGAATTTTTGCCATGAGAGTCGCAGCAGCCGAATAATTGGAAAGGCGTAAACACGGAATGCTTTTTTCATTAAATTCCCCGCTGGATAACATTCGCGCGAAAGCCTCGTTGCAAAAATCACCGTACATGCAATTATGAAGAGTCACCTGTAATTTGTCATCACTTTCCTGATTTATTTCCACATCACCATTAGTACAGAAATCCGCCGCGACTTCTGCCTGCTTTAATTTTTCCACAGATTCAACCAGAGTATCTGTCGGATCCATAAATTTCTGTCCGGTTTCTTCTTCGACACGTCTGGTCATGGTATTCACAAATACCAGGCTCATGCCGCGAAACATTGTCTTCACTTGTTTAGCGCCGATCATTCTGATTGATGCCAGCGATACTCCTTGTAACCAGTCTGATGCAACCGTCTTCCACTTTGCTGCGTCCATTTTAACCTCCGGTTTCGCTAACTTTATGCAATTCTGTTATATAAAATGAATCAGCTACTTGATAAAGCTTTGATGAATAATGGTTGATATTTTTTCATGACGAGCCGCGCAAATGCAAGATTTCCATCCCGGGAAATTGCGAGACCGTGATAATATTTTCCATCCGGAAATGGAATAAGGATGAGATATGCCATTGTGGTGGTAATCAGAATATCTTCTGTTTCACCCACCGTCTTTTTCCCGCCTAAAGCCTGTGCCGCCTTCTGGTGGGCTTTTAAGACCTCTGCATATTTTTTTGAAGCAACATCAGAGTCAAAATCTGGTGAAATTGAACCGCCAGCCACCGAAATTCCCGATTCCACTTCAACGACATCCGTCGAAATGAAACCTGATAATTCGTGCTTCATTTCATCGATCAATTGAGTTAATTTATTATCAGACATGTAACCCCCTCATTTGTTGAATATCTGACATCAGATAAATTACATTGAATATTAATTATTACTGATACAATACAAACAATATTCACGTTTCGCGAAAAACGTATCTTGAATTTAATTCAATGTTTTTTCTATTCGTAATATGTTTTAGCGGAGGAAATTATTAAATAAGAGAAGATCTCGTATTTTCATTTTCATGAAAAACGAAACATAAATGTATTTTCAATATTGATTGATATGATTTGTAAAATAAAAGGTGCAGGATCCGAGAGTATGCATATGAGGTAATTCAGTTCACGTATTTTCTATTCAAAAACAAGGTCTTTTCGAATCCAACCGATCGGACCTCCGTCAGCGAGTTTTACTTCATACCAGTTACCCTGTTCACCGACGATCATCAAATCGGTTGCCGGATCGACGCGTCTGAGAACGCTGTAATTGGTGCCGGGTCCGTTCCTAATATTGGATATATCCAGCGTGAAAACCATACGTGATTTTGCCTTGGAAATAAAATCTTGTTTGCGAACCCACCCGCGTTGGTTTTCACTTAATTTGATTTCATACCACTCATTATTTTGAGAGATCGGCACAAGCTCGGTATTTGGCTCCAATGTTCTGATGGTTGTAAATTTAGTGTCCGGTTCAGGATATACATATGTTCTTTTAAGTGTTATAATCGGCGAAAACTCCATCGTCCGAACCGCATTATCATTCACCCAACCAACATTTCCACTCCGATTTTTCACCATTTTCCACATTCCGCGCTCATCATAAAATCTTAGTTCATCACCAGGATTTATCAGAGCGACCACACTATAATCTTTACCAGGACCTTCCCGCATTTTCGTCGGCGTACGGGCGAGCAGATTACCTTTGTATATTTCTTCCAAACTCGTTTTATAAACCCATGCCAAATCACCACTGAGTAGTCTGATTTGATACCAGGCACCATCGAGGTCGATTGTATTGAATTTCTGTCCTTTTGCCAAATTAGCTATTTTCTGACTTCTTGTCGTGGGCTGTTTATATGCTTCCGTGGGACTTACAATTCTCACAGATGGATAAATTGCCTTGTTCACAACGGAACGTGAAATCCAGCCGGTATTTCCGTCATTTGTAGTTGCCAAATACCAGCCATCTTTTTTTGAAATGGGCTGGAGTTCTTGTCCCCCTTCCAATGTGCGCAAAATTGTCGATTCCCGATCCGGAGCACTTCGCAGTCGGGCATTTGGCTCCGCGTAAACTCGCGGGAATTTCAATTGAGACACAGCCTGGATTTCTAACCAACCGACGTTGCCTCTGTCCGTTTTCACAGCGACCCAGTCTTCGATCACATCTCTCGGAGAAAATTCCGTACCCTCAGGTATCATTTCCAATTCTTGCGAATTGGGATCGATTGTTTTCCTTAATGGCACATTTTCTACGGTAATGATATTGTTAAGTGAAATATCATCGACCAATTCTTCTGATATCCACCCATAACTGCCGTCAGCTAATTCCACTTTATACCAGTTATTCCTTCTTCCCACTTTGGAAAGTCGTGTTGCCCTCGGCACTGTTTTAATAGTTCTCGAACTGCTACTGGCATCAGCATGGATCGAAGCTTTTGCAAGTGTTTTCACTTTCCCGGCTTCGTAAGCAATTTCGCTTCCGGTTTCAGTTGCAAACAAGTCCCGGAATGACAATTCCTGATCCTGTCGCGACACACTGGCTAATTCGGAGCCGCTCAATAATGGCGTATAAATCCAGCCTTTCTTGCCGCCTTTCATTTCAACGTAAGTCCAATCGCCACGCTCGCGCTCTTTGTTCAATGGAGTATTTGCCGGCAGCGTTGTTACCAGCGTAAAATTGGTTGATGGTCCGGATCTCACATTTGCTTTTTCCTTTGTATACAATCCTTCTCTTCTTGACACAGTTGTTCTTTTGGATTCATTTGTATCTATCGAACTGCTGTAAATATCACTGCTACGTACGAATCCGTACTGACCATCCGGCAGTCTCACTTCATAATATGAACCGTGCCGGGTCACTATAAATAAATCTGTCCCCGGTTCAACTTCCATTAATACGGCACAATCTGTACTCGGACAAATATATACATTTGTTCTACTGCGCGTGATGACTCTTTTTTCATCGATAACTTGTGTCGTTGTCGCGCTGATGTTGTAATCAGTCCCGCCTCTAACATCCCTTCCGGTATAGAAAACAGTAGCAACAAGATCGTTGCGGATCCAGCCGGTTTCGCCGTCCTGGAACAAAAACTTATACCAATCTCCCTGTGTATCAATTCTGTAAATTATTTCAGAAGCCGAAGCTTCTCTGATTTTTGTATTATTAATCCCCGGACCCGAGCGTACATTGACCAGTTCATTCGGGGACATTAAATTATCAAAGGTGACCACCAAATCCTGTCGGATCCAGCCGATCTCACCACTCGGTTGTTGCAGTCGATACCAATTATCCCTGGAATCAAGCCGCAGCAAATATGTCTCCTGGCGTAGCTCGCCAATCTTTTCCCAATTTGTACCGGGACCCTGTCGAACATTACAATATTGATTTGTCACTAAAATATCCTTGGAAGTTGATACCAGATCATTACGTACCCAACCGATTTCTCCGTCCGGCATGTACATCCGGTACCATCCATTTCTCTCTCCGATTTTCGCCAACACCGTTCCCGCAGTTACTCGCCGCTTTATTTCAAACGAGAGGCTATATCCCTGTCGAATATTGCATTCCCGGTTTGTGAAATATACCGGTTTATCACTGGACACCAAATCGGATCGAATCCAGCCGATTGTCGCATCCGGCGGGAATTTAATACGATACCAGTTATTTTTGCTGCCGATTATTTGCAAAATTGTTCCTTCCGGCACGCGTTCCAATCGCTCAAAATCCGTACTATAGCCCTGCCGGATATTGCATTCCTGATTCGTTACCACAAAACCACCTTCCACTGCTGTTGCCGGAGTGCCTGTCATTGAAACTACTCCCTGATTCACCCAGCCAACATTGCCGGAAGGAGTTCTTACTTTTACCCACTCGCCGATTCGCTGTAATTCCGTAAGCCGACTTTCTTCGGAAAGCGTTTCGATAATACTATATTCCAATCCCGGTCCGCGGCGGATATTGGCTCTTTCAGGAACGACAATATTGCGCTCGGGAACTGTCTGTACAGCCGAAGCAGGAATCCAGCCTTCTACACCTTCCGTTACACGGATTAGGTACCATCCGCCCTGTTTGTCTAATTGAATGAATTCGGTCCCGGCGTTCACCCGTACCAGTTCCCTCGAATTATTGTCAGGAGCTGCGCGGACAATTGTATTCTGCGTCGTGGTAATATTTCGCCGGGTCACTTTTTCAGCATCGCTCTTAGAAATCCAGCCGGTTTCTCCGTCAGGTAAAACAACCTGATACCAATTCCCCTGCTCCGCAACCATTTCAAACGTTCGTCCCTTTACCAGAATGGCAAACGTATTGTAGCCGTTTCCCGGACCTCTTCGAACATAGGTTCGATTTATAATAACCACTTTTTGTGCCCCAACATAATTCACCAACCCCTGGAACACCCATCCGGTCTGTCCCGTAGATGGAACGCGCACTCTGTTCCAGTCATTCATCTCTTCCAGCAATTCAAGATTTGCACCTTTGGGAAGTTGTGTGATGATCGGATATTCCAGACCGGGACCTTCCCGCAGGTTAACTTCACCTTCGGTTTTTACGCGCTGATCCATTCTGACACTCGATGTTGCGCAATATATAAACAAACTAATGGTCACGGCTAACAAAAATGATATCTTCATTAATTGATTCATTTAACTACCCCCTCTGTTTTGAATACTTTTGACATATGAATAAGTGTCCTGTTTTATCGTTCAATACCATCACGGGCAGCAATGCCTGCCTGGTAATAGTGTTTAATTTCACTCATCTCTGTTACCAGGTCCGCCCGGTTGATTAATTCCTGCGGCGCCCGCCGCCCGGTGAGAATCAATTCCACATCCTGCGGCTTTTCACGGATGAGATCCAATACCTGCCCTATGGACAACAAATGAAAATGGATGGCGACAAAGATTTCATCTAAAATGATCAGCGAATATTCATGACTCATCATAGCTGTTCTCACGCGCTGCAGTCCCTTTTCTGCATGGGAAATATCTTCTGCCGATGCTTGTTCAACATGCACAAACGTATCCTTCCCATACTGCTCGATCAGTATATGCGGATTGTCTTTCAGCGCAACCAATTCGCCGTAACTTTGACCTTTGAGAAATTGCCCGATATATGTTTTCAATCCATATCCCGATGCCCGCAATGCCAAACCCAACGCAGCAGTGGTTTTGCCCTTTCCGTCACCTGTGTAGATTTGCACCAGTCCATTTTTTAAAATATTTGACATAATTATTAATTTATTAAATAAATTATTTATTTTCAAGTAAAAAATAACTGAAACTGATATCCTGTTGAAACGTTTACTAAATAACGTCACATCAAAAACTTGTAATGGAATTTGCGTATGGCAGGCATCATGCCATTATTTGATTGTAGCTAAAACGGGAGTGAACATGCAGCATTTGAATCAGAAGAAATTTTTAGGTTTTGCACTGATTATTTTCGGACTGCTCTTTTATCTGGAAACGCTGGGAGTTTTGATAATGAACATCAAATTCCCGCTGGGAACCGGAATTGTGCTTATCGGATTTTTACTGATCAGTAAATATAATCAAACACAGCAAATCAGGTTCATCGGACTTGGACTGCTGTCCCTTTTCATAGGACTCATGATTTTCATAAACGGATTTCAAAATGTACCGAATGACGTTACTTTTGCTCTGTTGCTGTTTTTTCTCAGCAGTTTTAGCATCATCGCTTTTTTCATGGAACCGGAAAAGTGGTGGTACATCCTTCCGGGAGCGGTACTATTCATTTTCGCCATCATCCTGATTATCGATGCCTACCGCTTATTAAGCAGCGGAATGCTGGGATTTGTATTCCTTTTCGGACTGAGTTTGCTTTTCACCTATCTTTATTTAATCCGAACACCTGAAAATAAACTGAACTGGGCGAAATACCCGGCGGGTATTATTTTTCTATTGTCATTATATGTCCTTTCTGAGCAATGGGATAATCAAATCGCAGCAGTGCTTTTCCCGATTTCTCTGATCGCACTGGGCATCTATTTTAGCTTTATTAATTTTAGAAAGAAATCGACCGGAACGAACAGCCGATCTGCTGAAGCACTTCCTGATGAATAAAATTAAAATTGTAAATTTTTTTCTTGCATTTTAAAAGAAAATAAATTATATTCTGGACTACAATTTTCAAACAAGTCCCCGTCGTCTAGTGGTTAGGACTCAGGATTTTCGATCCTGCAACAGGGGTTCGACTCCCCTCGGGGATGC
>WJJN01000732.1 GCA_014729735.1 Candidatus Zhuqueibacterota bacterium | reverse complement strand
TTTTCAAGTCGCTCTTTGCGAATCCAATAATTTCGGTCTGGCGAAAGTTGAATCCGAGAGCGATCACCGCGATGTCCGGTTATTTTGACAAATGTATTAACAGGCAAAAATAATTGATGCCCCGGACGGGGACTGGTTAATGTCAAAACGGTTTCATCCAAAATTGTAGCGGTTTGAAGCGAGTCCGATGATAGAATTGTCAGTGCTCCTGGCGCCTCTGTGTAAATGGTATCGCGTTTTGATTTTATAAGTCGATAGATGATCCGCCGAGAAGAAACGGGTTGTTGATCAATTTCGAAATTGTAGCGCGCACTATATATTCCCCGAATTTTTTCACCATCTGAAATGATGTTCGGATTTATCATTGTTCTAACGAAGCGTACCGAATTTTTCGATGAGATTTCATCCATTTCTATAAAATCAGTGACACCCTCGATTTTAAATGCTGCTCTACATTTCGGAGTGCCTTTAAATGCCAATGTGAGCACATCATCTGGCAGCAACGCGAGATCGGATTGTGGGGTGACAAATCCGGATTCAATGAGCAGCGTATCTTTTGGTGTGGAACGAATCGGATGCGGCACGTGAACATTTCGGATGGCGATGGCAGTATCATTTTCGGTTATTGCGACGCATACAAACGGAAAATCACCCGGCTCTATTTCTAAATTCGCTAAAAAAGAACCATTTGAATAGAGGTCGACATCTTTATCGTTGATGGAAAAATCGGCATTTGCCGGAGTTACCGAACCATAAATGAATGTCGACTCCACCGCGCGCACTTCCTGATTTTCCTTGGGATAAACAATGTCAATTTCAATTTGTGATACTGCGTCAATGTGCAGAAACACGAAAAAACAACAGAATGCAGCCAGGTACCATATTCGATTCATTCGGAGAAATCCTTGCGCTTTATAATTAATCTATTAATGTAAATTTATTTGAAACGAAAATCAAGTGAAAAATGGATTTAAAAGCATTGTTTTATAAAAAATATCTTGCAAATTATTGATATTTATCTTAAATTAAATGCTTTCAGAAAATTGTATTGATTCTTTTAAAATCTAAATCCATATATGAATTATACGCAAGCTATCGATTACCTGTATCAGCTAAGCAGTCTTGGGTGGAAGCTGGGCTTGAACAAGATTCGTGCCTTATTAAAGGAAGTTGATAATCCGCATCAACAGTATCCAATTATTCACATTGCCGGAACCAACGGCAAGGGATCGACATCTGCAATTCTGGAGTCGATTCTGCGAACAGCGGGCTATACAACGGGTTTATTTACATCTCCACATCTGATTCATTTGGGCGAACGAATCACTGTGAACGGAATTCAAATTTCACAAAAAGATCTCGTTTCTTATGTTGAACGATTGCAGCCGTTAATCGAAAAATACAAATGTACTTTTTTCGAAGCGATAACAGCGATTGCCTTTATTCATTTTGCAGAACGTAAAGTCGATGTCGCTGTGGTAGAAGTCGGGCTTGGCGGAAGACTGGATGCAACAAATGTCGTTTCCCCGATTTTATCGATTATCACTGAAATCGAACACGATCATACCAAACAACTGGGCAGATCACGCAGAAAGATTGCCGCTGAAAAGGGCGGCATCATCAAACGGGGGGCTGTTTGTCTCACAGGTAGCCAACACAAGGATGTTGTGGAAACACTCGCCCAAATTTGCCGCGAGCGGAAAACAGAACTGATGCAGGTGTCCAATCTTGTCAAAATTCAAAATATCATTCCAGGTGAAAAGTTTACATCGTTCGATCTGCGCTTAAATGGATCAATTTATCCGCAATTGAAGCTACCATTACTCGGGGAGCATCAAATCAGAAATGCCACGCTTGCGATTATGGCAACCAATTTATTAAGCTCCGAACATTTCGATATCAAGATCGAGGATGTGTATCACGGTTTGTTCGATGTGCGCTGGCATGGCAGGCTGCAGATTCTCGATAATTCACCTAAAGTAATTGTCGATGTGGCGCACAATCCGGATGGTACCGCCAGCCTTGTAAAATCGATTCAAAACACGTTCGTATATGATGAACTGTTTGTTATTCTGGGTATCATGAAAAATAAAAATTATCGTGCAATGGTTAAAAATATATCTGCTATTGCCAGCCGGATAATCGCAGTAAAAGCAGATACCCATCGTGCTCTCGATCCGAGGTATCTGGTTCGGGAAGCGGAAAAGCACAATATCCCGGCAGAAGCATTTACATCTGTAGCTGCTGGATTGGAACATGCGCTTGGCAAATCCGGGAAAAAAACTATCATTTTGGGAACAGGTTCGCATTACACAGTCGGCGAATTGATAAATTGTTATAAAAGTACTTGACAATTAAAAAAAAAATCATTAAATTCAGACATTGAACACTCCAGAAATATTTTACTTACTAATGCTTCCTAATAATCCTCTGTGAGATGTATCCAATTGAAGAGAGAAGTTCCGAAATTGTCGTATATATCAAGGTGTTGTCTCTTACGCGGTGATAGTTATTAAAGGAAATAACCTATGTATTTGAGGAAGAAATGGCAAGTGTTAGATTAATCAAGGTTAACAAACATTTTGATAAAGACGTTGTTGCGGTAAACAGTGCCAGTATCGATATTGAGGACAAAGAATTTGTGGTGCTCGTCGGTCCGTCCGGTTGTGGAAAATCGACAACATTGCGAATGATTGCGGGATTAGAGGAAGTAACGTCTGGTGAAATATATATCGGAGACAGGCTGGTTAACCATGTTCCGCCGAAAGACAGGGATATCGCGATGGTTTTCCAGAACTATGCGTTATATCCCCACATGACGGTATTCCAAAATATGGCGTTTGGCTTGAAATTAAGGAAGTATCACAAAAAGGAAATTGAAGCCAGAGTAAACGAAGCCGCTGAAATATTGGAGATCCAGAAGTTATTAGAGCGAAGACCAAAGGCGTTGTCCGGGGGGCAAAGACAACGTGTCGCCGTGGGACGGGCAATCGTCAGAAAACCAAAAGTATTTTTATTTGATGAACCGCTTTCAAATTTAGATGCAAAATTGCGTGTGCAGATGCGCACCGAAATTTCCAAGCTGCACTCACGGCTGGAAACCACCATGATCTATGTGACACACGATCAGATGGAAGCGATGACCATGGGCGATCGCATTGTGGTGATGAAAGACGGTTTTATCCAGCAAATCGATTCACCCTTGAATTTGTATAATAATCCGGTGAATAAATTCGTCGCCGGTTTCATCGGCAGCCCCTCGATGAATTTCCTGCCTGGCGTTATTAAAGAAGAGTCCGGGAAACTTTATTTTGATGAAGGGCGTATTAAATTATCGTTATCAAAAGAAATAAAAGAGAGGATATCGAAATACTTAAATAAACAGGTCATACTCGGGATTCGTCCCGAAGATATTTATGAAGCAGACAGCGCTCATGGAATAAGCGATTCTGCATCGATCGAAAGTGTTGTGGAAGTGGTGGAACCCCTGGGAAATGAAGTTTTCCTTTATCTCAACACTGGAATTAATTCATACATCGCTCGCGTTACAGCACATAGTACTCCTCCAGTCGATCAAAAATTAAATATCGTTTTTGACATGAAAAAGGTTCATTTTTTTGACGTAAATACCGAAAGTGCAATATAAGGAATTCGGCTTAAAAAGTTCATAAGTTAACTTCAAAAAGCCACAGCAATAATCAAGCATTTCCTCTTTTCAAATGTCTAAATAAAATATATTTTAGCTCACTCGTTAACAATAAAATAGTCTGTTCATTAATTAATGAATTATAATAAGAATAATTGGCTTATTCACAATAAATTCGGGATAATAAGTTATGGATATCACTGAATTAAAAACAATGAAGATTTCCGAGTTGAACAAAATCGCTCAGGAGTTGGATATCGCCGGATACACGGGATTTAAGAAGCAAGAGCTCATTTTCAAGATTTTGGAAGAGCAAACCAAAAAAGAAGGTCTCATTTTTTCCGAAGGCGTATTGGAAATTTTACCGGATGGATATGGCTTTCTCCGTTCGCAGGACTACAATTATCTCCCCGGTCCCGATGATATTTATGTTTCTCCTTCTCAAATAAAGCGATTTGGTTTAAGAACCGGGGATATCGTCTCCGGTCAAATAAGACCGCCTAAAGAAAACGAACGTTTTTTCGCACTCTTGAAAGTCGAAGCGGTAAATTATGAAAATCCGGAAGAGGCAAAATCAAAAATCATTTTTGATAATTTGACTCCGTTGTATCCGATGGAAAAAATAAAGCTGGAATACAGTCCCGGAAATTTTTCTACACGAATTATGGATTTATTGACTCCTATCGGAAAAGGACAGCGCGGCTTGATTGTCGCACAGCCGAAAACCGGTAAAACCATGCTACTACAATCGATTGCAAACGCGATTACGACGAATCACCCGGAAATCAAATTAATCGTTCTGCTAATCGACGAACGCCCGGAAGAAGTGACGGACATGGAACGCTCTGTGGATGCGGAAGTGGTCAGCTCGACTTTTGATGAAGCCGCGGAACGCCACGTTCAGGTTGCAGATATGGTACTGGAAAAAGCGAAACGGCTGGTGGAATATGGGCAGGATGTGGTAATTTTGCTGGATAGTATTACCCGTCTCGCGCGGGCGCACAATACCGTGGTACCACACAGTGGTAAAATCCTCTCCGGTGGCGTGGATGCCAGCGCATTGCAGAAACCGAAGCGCTTTTTTGGCGCCGCGCGGAACATTGAGGAAGGCGGTAGTTTAACTATTATTGCCACCGCGTTGATCGATACCGGCAGCCGGATGGACGAAGTGATCTTCGAGGAATTTAAAGGAACGGGCAATATGGAACTCGTTCTGAACAGGGATCTCTCAGATCGGCGTATTTTCCCGGCGATTCACATTAATCGTTCAAGCACCCGAAAGGAAGAGTTATTACTTGAAAAAACAACGCTTAACCGTGTATGGATTCTACGCAAGATTCTGAGCGAACTGGATCCGGTGGAATCAATTGAATTCTTGCTGGAAAAAATGCGGGGTACCAAATCGAATAAAAAATTTATGGATATTATGAATTCATAATCGCTGTTTATGTAGCTTTATTGAAAAAGAATCCCATATTTTTTACTTGCATTATATTTATTTAATTAGTATATTTACAGACTATAATGAATAATCTGTTCAATATGTTATATGAAAATATAAGATTCAATTCGGGGAGGTAATGTAAATTGAAAGAAAAAGTTCATCCGAAATATGAAGTCGGGACCATTAAATGTGCCTGTGGAAATGAATTTAAAGTGCGGTCTACAGTAGGTGATATGCATGTCGATATTTGTTCGAATTGCCATCCATTTTTCACCGGCAAGCAAAAATTGATCGACTCTGCAGGACGTGTTGAAAAATTTATGAAGAAGTATGGTTTATCGGAAAAATCAAAATCCGAGGCAAAAAGCAAAGAGTCATAAATTAAATAGCATTTCATATTGAAGCGGGATACGGTTTCACAGGCGTATTCCGTTTTTTGTATATTGTCGATTGTAATTGGAGTTTCGATGAGTGAAAACAAGGTCAATGTTGGCGGACAGGCAGTAATCGAAGGCGTGATGATGCGTTCTCCGGAGCGTGTGGCTGTGGCTGTCCGGAGATCCGACGGGAAAATAGTATTAAAGAATAATCCTTATATTTCGTTTACCAAGCGAAGCAAATTCTGGAATTTGCCTATCATTCGCGGAGCCGTTGTTCTGATCGAGTCCATGGTATTGGGGGTAAAGGCGCTGACTTTTTCAGGGGATATTGCTGCTGACGAAGATATCGAAAAAAAGAAGGAAAAAAAAGGCTGGAAAAATCTCTGGCTGGGACTGACTGTTCTCTTTTCTTTTGCTGTCGGATTATTACTGTTTTTCTATATACCGCTTATCCTAACGGATCTGCTCGGAGCAAAAACAGGATTTATGTTCAATCTTGTGGACGGCATCATTCGGGTGATTATTTTTTTGGCATATCTGGGATTGATTACATTATGGAAAGAAATCCGGAGAGTATTTCAATATCACGGTGCTGAGCATAAATCTATTTTTACATATGAAGATAATAAGGATTTAACCATTGAAAATGCAAATTCCTATAAACCGTATCATCCACGCTGCGGTACGAGTTTTATCATCATGGTACTGCTTGTCAGTATCATCGTATTTATGTTTCTTGGCAGACCGGAAACAATCGCGGATAGATTAATCCGGCTGGCGTTCGTCCCCCTTATCGGAGGCATTTCCTACGAATTGATTAAATTATCAGACAAGAGGAAAAATAATCCTCTGGTAAAAGCCTTTATTGCACCGGGATTGTGGATGCAGAAAATCACTGCCCGCGAGCCGGATGAATCCATGCTGGAAGTTGCAATTGTGGCATTGAAAGGCTCTCTTGGAGAAGATTTTTCAAATGATCCGAATGTTATCAAGATGGAATAAAACAACAGGTTTTTAATATATGCTGAATAAACTTGAAAAATTAACTGAGCGCTATCATGAGCTCAATAAGGAGTTAAGCGATCCGGATATATTCAAGGACAGGGAAAAATCCCTGAAGCTGACCAAAGAGCAGAAAGAATTGGAAGAAGTTGTTAGAGTTGCTCAGGAGTATAAAAATATTCTGAATCAGATTGAAGGCGATGAGCAGATAATCGAGGAAGAAGAGGACCGGGAACTGCGCGAAATCGCTGAAGAAGAGTTGGAGGAGTTGAACACAAAAAAAGAATCTCTTGAAGAAAAAATAAAGATGATGCTGGTTCCGAAAGATCCTCAGGATTCTAAGAACGCGATTATGGAAATTCGTGCCGGAACCGG
>WJJN01000120.1 GCA_014729735.1 Candidatus Zhuqueibacterota bacterium | reverse complement strand
TTATACCACGGAAGGGGAAATCGTCGAGGTGCTGCGTAATGTTTTTGGGGAATACAATGAACCGCCTTTCTTTTAATGAATAAAGTCAAAGTAGGAACCAAGTTTATTGATATTTATTCTTGGATTTCGGTTACAGATATTGGATTAAAATTTTGTCCCGGGAGGGACAACTGAAAATAGCCCACCAATTCATTGGTGGTAAGGCAATTTTACCCGAGAATCAAGTCCCGAAGGTACGACTGAAATTTTTTCATCACCTGGTAATTATTCAATCGTCCTTACAGGACTCTTTTCCATCTCCAATCTATTTGGAGCTGTATCAAAAGACGCTTTTTGGTGTCATTCCTGCGAATGCAGGAATCCCCTAACTTTTTGATAATTAGGAGATTCCGGGACAAGCCCGGAATGACATCAAATGAGAAAATTGGACTTTTGATACAGCTCCCTATTTTCAAATATTCCTCCGGGACTTACCGAATTTAAAAACTTCGAAAATTTCGTATATGAGGTAAATTCTAACTCAAAGGAATTAATGATGAATAAATTTCGAATATTGCTTGCCAAGCCCGGACTGGATGGTCACGACAGGGGTATTAAAGTCATTGCGGCAGCGCTGCGCGATGCCGGCTTTGAGGTAATTTACACCGGTCTGCGGCAAACCCCGGCGCAAATTGTCAACGCTGCGATTCAGGAAGATGTGGATGCCATCGGGATGAGCATTCTTTCCGGAGCGCACATGACGCTATTCCCGGCAGTTGCCAAATTGCTGAAAGAGAATAGCGCAGAAAATATCCTGCTGTTCGGCGGCGGCATCATTCCTGATGAAGACCTCAAAAAATTACACTCGGCAGGCATCGACCGATTGTTCACACCAGGTGCTGGCACTGATGAAATTGTCGCTTATTTGAATAAAAGAATACCTGAATTTAAACAGTAACCTTAATTATTAATTCGAAAGTGGGAATCGCTTTTGCTTTGAATTTGTATTTTCAAAAATTGAATTTATAAAATTCAATATCTGATTTTATGAACAACTCTAAAATTTTCGTGCTGACCAAAAATAAGGCAAGTAAAAATGTCCCTTCAATCCAAAATCGAACATTTACGGAAATTGCGACAAGAGGCGAAATTAGGTGGTGGTGAGAAACGAATCGAGACGCAACATAAAAAAGGGAAACTGACCGCCCGGGAACGCATCGAATTGCTTCTCGATGAAAACAGTTTCGAGGAATTCGATATTTTTGTTCGCCATCGCTGTCACGACTTCGATCTGGACAAAGAAAGCTATCTGGGCGACGGCGTCTTAACCGGGTACGGCACAATAAACGGCAGACTGGTGTTCATCTTTTCCCAGGATTTCACTGTATTCGGCGGATCGCTTTCCATCACTTTTGCAGAAAAAATCTGCAAGATCATGGACCTCGCGCTGAAAGTCGGTGCGCCGGTGATCGGCATTAATGACTCCGGCGGCGCACGGATTCAGGAGGGCGTGGATAGCCTGGGCGGATACGCGGAAATTTTCCTGCGAAACACCCTGGCATCAGGTGTGATTCCTCAGATCAGTGTTGTGCTCGGTCCCTGTGCCGGCGGCGCGGTGTATTCCCCGGCAATCACAGATTTCATTTTTATGGTCAAAGACACGAGCTACATGTTCGTTACGGGTCCCAATGTCGTAAAAACAGTGACACACGAAGAAGTCAGTTTCGAAGAACTCGGAGGGGCAGTCACGCACAGTACAAAAAGCGGCGTCGCACATTTTGTATGCAATAATGAGATCGAAAGTCTGAAATGCCTGCGCAAATTGATGCAGTTCATCCCGCTGAATAATGCCGAAGATCCGCCCTACATCGAACCTAAAGATCCCATCGATCGCATTGATGAAGAACTGAACGACGTCATCCCGGATAGCCCCAGCAAACCCTATGACATGAAACAGATTATCAGCCGTATTGTCGATGATGGTGACTTTTTTGAAGTCCAGTCTGATTGGGCGAAAAATATTGTCATTGGATTTGCGAGATTGGGTGGGCATTCCGTGGGAATCATCGGTAATCAGCCTGCTGTATTAGCCGGCGTCCTCAATATCGATGCTTCCTGCAAAGGCGCCCGTTTCGTGCGCTTTTGCGATTGCTTCAATATTCCGCTGGTCACTTTTGTGGATGTACCGGGATTTTTGCCGGGCACGAATCAGGAGCACAGTGGTATTATCAGGCACGGTGCGAAATTGCTCTATGCATATTGCGAAGCCACTGTCCCAAAACTCACTGTCATCACTCGAAAAGCTTATGGCGGCGCGTACGACGTGATGAGCAGCAAGCATATCCGGGGAGACATCAATCTTGCCTGGCCTTCTGCCGAACTCGCAGTGATGGGTCCCAAGGGCGCAGTGGAGATTATTTTCAAGAGAGAGATTGCCGCAGCAAAAAATCCTGAAAACGAATTGCAGAAAAAGTTGAAGAATTTCATCGATGAATTCGCCAATCCCTACAAAGCCGCTGAACGGGGCTATCTCGATGATGTGATCGAACCGAAATATACCCGTCAGAAGCTGATAAAGGG
>WJJN01000119.1 GCA_014729735.1 Candidatus Zhuqueibacterota bacterium | reverse complement strand
TTTCCAGCGGAGATTATCCTCTAAAATGAGATTCACATTAAAATCGTCTGCGACTCTTTTGAACGAATCCGACCTGCTCCGACTGAGCTTAAATGTAATCGATTTTTGCAGATTTTCATTGATCTCATTATTGACCGGAATGAAAGTAATATCATTGGCATACACCGGATCGATAAAATTGAAATATGAGTACGCCATTTGATTGCTGATTCCGGCAACTGTCGTATCTTCCGAGAAAATATCGCTCGACTTAAATCTCACTTCAGGATAGTGCTCGCCTTCCGGATAATAGTTTTCACTATCCGCCCGGCTTCCTGTAAAATAATTCCAAATTGAATATTCGGCAAATTCATGTTGAAAACTTGTTCCCACGCTCGCCAGCGCCTGATCCAGTGCTGTTAAAACAGGGAATTCAAGCATATAATCCCATGTCAATCGAATAACTTCAGTTCCGTATTTTTTGCTAATCATATGATTCCAGATGCAATTACCGTATTCATAGGTTCCGTTAAATGTAGTGAAAGACCTGTTAATATTCCTGAAAAAAGAGGGCATATAATTATAATAATCATTGATGTCATCAAAAATCATATCCTCCATCCATGTTGAGGAAATCTCATAGAAAAACACCTCATTTCTCCAGAAACTGTTGTTATCAGAATCAAACGTATAGCCAAATTGAATCGCGTGAAAATATTCGTGAGCGGCTGTTACACGCACTCCATCCAGACCGCTGGTTAAGTATCCCTTGTAATTATTATCTATCTCAATATAGCTGGTGCAGGATTTGCGTATATCATCGACAAATTCCTCGGGCACAGTTTGCCCATACATGCTCCCGTATAATTCCTTGACATAAATATCATATTCATCCCCGTGAACTCCATTATCCAGTGGCGGTGCATTATAACCGAGTTTATCCACAATAAAAGCGTGCGATGAATCGAAAATGACAGCAACTTTTTCAATGTAATCCGGCACCGAATTTCTGTTATCATCTGCGCCGGAAACAGCGTTAGGACCATCGGTATCGTAATGAATTCTGAATTGTCCGGACGGACTGATATAGTCTTCTTCTAATTCCGGTCGAACGAACAGGCTTTTCAAGAGTTGCTGATTTGATAAACTAAAACTGTCCCGACGATATTTCGCCTCTGCAGTAATAAATGTTCCGCTTTTAACCGGCAGCGCCGAATCACTAACGCTCGACATATATTGCTGGGGATTGTTAATCATTAGAGCACGGTCAACCAAATATTGCTCATGTTGTGGATTCACTTTGTTTTGATCGCTGCCAGGATCGCTTGTAATCGTCTGTCCGTAAGTAAAAGTCGGAATGATTAGTAACAAATATAAAAACTTCTTCATGATTATTTCTTTTTAAATGTTAAAGTGATCGGTACGCCAAAAAACCCGAATCGCTCTCTGAGTTTATTTTCCAGGTACTGTCTATAATTGGATTTAATCAACTTCGGATAATTACAGAAAAAAGCAAACACCGGCGGTGCGGTTTTCACCTGCACACAATATTTGATTTTTATATATTTTCCGCCTGGCGCCGGTGGTGGATTCGTTGCTGTGACTTCTGCAAGAAAATCATTCAATTCACTTGTCTTGATTCGCTTTTGTCTTTCCTCATGAACCGAACGCGCAATATCGATTGTTTTGAACACCCGTTGTTTCGTCAATGCCGAAATAAATAAAATCGGTAAATACTTAATGTACGGAATTTGGTACCTGATTTCGAGCTCGAATTCCCGGGCTGTGTGCATATCTTTTTCAATGAGATCCCATTTGTTTACTGCCAGCACAATCCCTTTATTAAATTGAATCGCATGTTCGATCACCTTTTTATCCTGATCACCGACACCCTGTACCGCATCTACCAATACGATTGCGACATTGCATTCCCGGATACTGTTCACAGTACGAACGGTACTGTAGTATTCGATTTCATCTCTGACTTTCGACCGCTTGCGAAGCCCTGCGGTATCAATCAAGCGATATTTCTGCTTTTCATATTTGAATTCGGTATCGATTGAATCGCGGGTCGTTCCCGGAATTTCGGTGACAATAAGACGCTCGGCACCAAGCAGCGCGTTTACAAACGACGACTTCCCGACATTCGGTTTCCCAACAATCGCCAGCTTGATAAATTCATCTTCAGCGCTTGCTTCCAAATCACGGCTGTCCGGAAACTGAGCTATCACCACATCCAGCAGATCCCCGATATTCCTGCCATTGGCAGCCGAAATCGGGATCGGATCACCGAGTCCCAGACTGTAGAATTCGTGAATATCCAGCTCCAATTTATCATTATCCACCTTATTTACGCCGAGCAAAACACTGGTGTTCTGTTTTCTCAACAAGCGGCTGATTTCCACATCGAGATTTGTAACTCCGGTTTTGACATCTGCCAGAAAAAGGATAACGTCCGCCTCGCGAATTGCTTCCATTACCTGATTCAACACCGCCTCGTGGATCAAATTACCGGTGTCCGGTAAATAGCCCCCGGTATCGATTAGCGTGAAATGAATCCCGCTCCACTCTGCGTCGACATAGATGCGGTCCCGGGTAACTCCGGCGACGTTATTGACAATGGCTTCCCGTTTTCTGATAATACGGTTAAACAAAGTCGATTTGCCAACATTTGGTCTGCCAATAATTGCTAAACTCGGTTTCTGCATTTCCAGTCTCGATCTCTACAGCAAGCGTAAATGTTCAACGAAATCCAATCCAACTATTTTAATATTCTGGTGAAGCTTTTGTTCCAGTTTGGCTACTGTCCAGTCGTCTAAAAACAAGCCATCCGCGTTTAAACAGTTTTCAGGCAGGAACACCATATCTACTGGCGGCATTTCCCTGAGTTGATCATAAATATCCGAGCCTGTCATCAGACCGCTTACTTTTACGCTCTTTCCATAGAAATTATTCTTAATAACTGTCATCGAGGTATCGAGCTTCCGGAT
>WJJN01000731.1 GCA_014729735.1 Candidatus Zhuqueibacterota bacterium | reverse complement strand
GATGAATCCAAGCTGGAACAACTGGCACGCAACGGATTGAATGAACTCCGTTTCAATATCGCTGCGACCAATTATGATTCTCCGATTATTTTAAAACGAATCGAAGCAGCAGTCTCACTGTTCGATAAAGTGGCTGTGGAAATTCCTTCCATTCCCGGCGATTTTAGAAAATTAACCGGGGTGTTACCACTGCTGGATTCCTTGGGTGTCGCATATCTGAATTTGCACGAATTTATGCTGACGCCATCCTATCCGAACAATCCAAAGAGCCCTCAAGTTGAATATATTCTAAATAAAGAAACCGTGATCAATTACGATCCGCAAAGCACATCCAATACGGAACGGATAATAGAATTTTGCCGTTCTCGCAATTTGAACATACAAATAAATAATTGCTCGATGGATAAGAAAGACCATCAGATGTTGCAGCGCCGCCGCGTGATGGGCAATTTGTTTCGGCGTTCGTTTGAGCAATTGACGGATGATGGGCTACTGAAAACGTGGCTTCCCCATGCTGCGGAATCAATAGAAGAGCGGGTTCAATTCGGTGTGAATCAAAGGATCGAAACGAAAGAGCTTGAAAATATTTGCGTACTGCCGGGCAGTACATGCGATGCACCGCGTATCGATGAGCTTGTTTTTATACCACCGCTGGCAATCGATGATGCCCGGCGGCTCAATCAAATTAATCGAATAAGATAAATAATGCATGAACCGGCATTTCATATAACCTGGCGCGAAGGCGAATTGTTATACCAGCCCCTCACCAACCGGATCACGAATCAGCAGACTGGCGAAGTTCATTCGGTCATTCGGCAGCAAAAATATCCCGTGATTCAAAAAGCCGCTCACTATGAACCGTTTTGCCTGACTGTCTTTTTGAGTCATCTCTGCAATTTGAATTGCAGCTATTGTTACACCGGAGAGAATAAGCATGTTCCATTAACAACGTTCCCGACGGCTGCATTGCCGGGAACTGCTGAATGGATTGCCGGGAGTTGTGCGAAACGCAGTATGCCATTCATCCTCGGTTTCCACGGCGGAAATGAGCCGCTGCTTTTTCCGGCGCTGATTGATGAGGTGCTGACGATTTGCAAAGCCACTGCTGATGAAAAACAGATAGAGCTACTGCCATATTGCACGACCAATGGCGTGCTGGATCGGGAAACCGTGATCTGGGCGCGGGATCATTTTCACGGCATGACACTATCCTGGGATGGTGCGGCAGATATTCACGATACACACCGGACGAAGAAAAGCGGCACGGCGACGAGTGATATTGTGCAGCAGACTGCTGATATGCTTAAAGATCATGTGCCTCGGTTTAAAGTGCGTGCTACGGTGACCAGCCGGTCTGCAAGTCGACTGCCGGAGATAGTGGAATTTTTTCATCGACAGCAGATTAGGAATATCGAATTTTATCCGGTGTATCAGGATTTGAAGGGATCGCTGGATTTTAATCTGAAACCTGACCCTGGGGATTTCGTGCGTCACTTTTTAGCTGCACGGAAATTGGGAAGAAGTTTGGGGATGTCCATCGGATTCGCAGCGAGCCGGATGGAGCATTTTCATCACACATTCTGTCCAATATTTCAGGAAAATCTTACTGTGACGCCGGATGGCTGCTTCACCGCATGTTTCCTGGCGACGCATAATGAGAATGATGAATTTGCCCGATGTATGTTCGGATCGATTGATACAGCAACTAAAGAACCACAGTTTGATCGTGATTCACTCGGAAGTTTACTGTCGATTTTGGCGAAGTCTCCGGAACAGTGCCAATCCTGTTTCAATCGCTGGCATTGCGCCAAAGGCTGCCCGGAAATTTGCCTGCTGCGGTCAAGCGGACAGGAGCAGTTCGATTGCAGGATGGCAAAATGGATCGGGCTGGCGAATATATTTGAAGCTGCGGGACTTGAAATCACAGATCATCAAATGCAATATTGCGAAGAATTTTTTGAAAGCATCAACATCCGGGAAAGAACAGCAGAATGAATCAATACGACATTACAACCGAAGTCTTTGCAATCTCACAAGCGAAAAACAGGCATATTCTGTATGCCCCGGTCGCCGGTGTTGCCTGCCTTATCAATGATGAGACGCTCAACCTGCTGTCAAATATCCGACAGGTGCAGCATAGCAAATTGTCCGAAGAGCATCGCGAAATATTGAATTTCTTGATTCAAAAACGAATAGTCAACGGCAGTATTGCTTCAAGAGAAGAAAAAGAGGCGAGCGCGACATTGTCGCCATCCAAACTGACGCTGTTCCCGACGCACCGGTGTCAATTGAATTGCTGTTACTGCTATGCCGAAGAGCAGAAAAAAATAGACAGCTCGATGTCACAAGAGCATGTGGAAAACGCCATCGAGTACTACACGGGAGTGATGAAACGTGAAAATCGCTCCATTTTCAATCTTGAATTGCACGGCGGTGGTGAACCGTTTGCAGATTGGGATCTGGGGCAATTCATTATTTCGCTGGCAGAAAAATACTGC
This sequence comes from Candidatus Zhuqueibacterota bacterium, assembly GCA_014729735.1. Classification (GTDB taxonomy): domain Bacteria; phylum Zhuqueibacterota; class Zhuqueibacteria; order Thermofontimicrobiales; family Thiofontviventaceae; genus Mariaggregatimicrobium. The sequence continues at coordinate 732 of WJJN01000731.1, read as the reverse complement.
CAGGAAAATAATTTCAAGCTGCAAGCCGTTGCCGGAACGAACGGAATATTCAATAAAATACAGCTCGAATGGATTCTTCGCCATTTTCATTCGCTGAATATTTCTTTCGAGGGATTGCCCCGGATTCAGGCAATTCAGCGTCCATTCAAAAACGGAGCTAATTCCTTCGATGTGGTGGATCAATCCATTAAATTTTTTGATTCGCATAATTTCCCTTACGCACTGCGGGTGACCGTGACCCGTCATAACGAGCAAGTGCTCCCGGAAACTATTCAGTATATTCTGGATAATTACAAGACCGGATTGATCCATGTCGAGCCGGCGTATTCATGCGGAAATCTGCACGATACGGCGAAAGCACTTCAGCCCGATATGGAGCATTTTGCTGAGACCTATTTCCACCTTGAAACAATGTGCCGCCAAAGAAACGTCCGGCTGCAATATTCCGGTTGCCGCTTCGACCGGCTAAAAACGAATTTCTGCTACGTTGGCACGGATGATTTTGCCGTGACCACGGATGGCTATTTGACAAATTGCTGGGAAGTGAGTGACCGATCTCATCCCGCGGCAGATACTTTCATTTTCGGCAAATTATTGCCCCATGGGAAGCTTGAGATCGATCACGAAAAATTGAAATTTTTGAAGTCACTGAATCTTGATAATTTTGAATACTGTACGGACTGTTTCGCCAAATATCAATGTGCCGGAGATTGCGTATTGAAACTGGGACAT
>WJJN01000730.1 GCA_014729735.1 Candidatus Zhuqueibacterota bacterium | reverse complement strand
TTCTCTAGCGATATCAACATCGCGATTGAATTTCGCCCTTTCAGGGCTTAATCCGATTGTTCCGCCTGAAACCCAGGGCGTTGCCCCGGGCTATGTTAAGCTGCCCCTTCGGGGCTGATTTTATTCCATGCTTCGTGATTCTAATCCTTTTCGGATATTTGCTATTACAGAAATGAGCTTTTTATTCAAATTCTTTGCGTTACTCAGCGACGTTTGCGGCTTTGCGTTTTAATAGCATTTTCAATCGATGCATCCTTCCCGTATTAGCGTATAGAAAACTATATTAGTACTTCATTGGAAAATCTTCCAAATTCAATAACTTCCCGAAAATTTTCGCCACATCGGTATTGTCGATTAATCCGGTAAAATTTAGCGCCTGCGGTCCGAAGGCAAATATCGGCACCGGTCCGCCGGTGTGGCTGCCGGACATCCATTTGATTTCCAGCCCGCGGTTTGTAATATCGCCATCGGTGATGTTCATGCCGCCGGTTTCATGATCTGCGGTTACTATGACCAGCGTGTGCTCATCCTGCATCGCGAATTCCAGCCCGGCTTTGACTGCCTCGTCGAATGAGTGCATTTCGCGAAGCGAGTATTGCAGGTCATTGTCGTGACCTGCCCAGTCGATCTGGCTGCCTTCCACCATCAGGAAAAAGCCGTTTTTATTGCGGGATAAAATTTTAAGTGCCTGCTGCGTCATCTCGGCAAGGGACGGTTCGTTCGGAATGTTATCCATGGCTTCCGGTTTGAACAATCCCAGCAGCGAGTCGGCAGTCGCATTTAAAAGAGCATCGCGGGTGTCCACAAAATCGTAGCCATTGGATTGCGCCTGTTCAATTAAATTGACATTGTCCTTTCGAACGCCGTCTGGCACTTTATCCGGCAGAAAATATTTCTTACCGCCGCCAAGAAGAACATTGACCTTCGTCGCAAGCATCTGTTCAGCAATATTTTCGTGCTCATAGCGGGAATACGAGTGCGATGCAAACACAGCAGGTGTGGCATGCGTAATCGAGGAAGTCGCCACTAATCCGGTCGCCATTCCCTGAATCTGTGCAGCTTCGAGAACGGTTTTCAAACGAGTTGAATCAGGCAGCATGGAAATCATTTTGTTGTTTGTTTTGTAACCGGTTGCCATTGCGGTCGCAGAAGCTGCAGAGTCGGTGATAAGGCTGTTTTTGGAATGAACTTTCATGATGCCGGTTACCGGCATTTTTTCCATGGTAAGATGTCCGTCCGGACCATATTCTGCAATCCGTGAAGTCGCTATTTGTGTAAAACCCATACCATCACCAATAAAGAGAATGATATTCCGAACATCGTTATTTGCAATCTGTTTAAAGGTTTCATTCAGGCGATTTTTATTTACAGAATTGTCCGGATTTTGCTGAAAGCTAAATGTTGATTGAGCAGGGCTCGTAAAAGAGCATAACTGATAATAACATCCGGCGAAGATAACCAGCAGGCTTATAACTATCACAATTCCTTTTTTCATTCTAATTCCTTTGCTTGTTTCAGTATTATCTTTTTGAAGATTAATTATAAATTAAACCTCAACATGAATTTTGGGTTTCAATTCAATTACAAATAAACGAAGACTATTGTGCGGGAAACTTAATAAGAACTTTTAACGTACCATTTTCAAAAATGGAGGAGAAAATATGACTGGCATTCCGGTGTTAGAAACGGAACGACTAATTTTAAGACCATTTGAATTATCCGATGCAGCAGATGTTCAGCGCTATGCCGGGGATTACGAAGTTGCCAAAATGACGACAAATATCCCGCACCCTTACGAAGATGGAATGGCGGAAGAATGGATCGGTACTCACGAGAAGCAATTTGTGGAAAAAAGCGAATTGACGCTGGCAATCACACACAAACAGGAGAAATATCTGATCGGGGCGATCGGGCTTGTACGTATCAAGAAAGAACATCAGCACGCTGAGATGGGCTACTGGATTGGCAAACCATTTTGGGGCAAAGGCTACTGCACCGAGGCTGCGCGGGCAATGCTCGATTATTCATTCAATAGCTTAAATCTGAATCGAGTTCATGCAAATCACATGGTTCATAATCCGGCTTCAGGCAAGGTAATGCGGAAAATTGGAATGAAATACGAAGGACGGCTCAGAAAACATTTCAATAAATGGGGAGAGTATGTCGATATTGATATTTACGGGATATTAAGAGAAGAATTTCCCGGATTAGATTAATTGTATATGACTTATCATTTGATATAACTTGTTGTTACTATTGAGAAAGCTAATAATATTATGAAATCAGGTGTTTATTGAGTCTAAAAAATTTTAAAATTTTGAATTTTTTGCTTGACATTTAAAAATATTTTGTTATCTTATTCTGAAGTTTTACTTAACCTATAAATTTTAGAAAACTAATTCATGAAGACACAGTCCGAAAAATTATTTTGCGAAAGACATTCAGTCATCCCGACTGGCATTGGACAGGTGTCTTCAGTTGCGGTTATTAACCTGCCTATAGATATTATTATCTCCCTATTTGGGATTATTATTCTGATTAGCATTATCGGTATACGACTACTTGGCTAATACAGAGGTCGATCCCAAATCAAAACAACACAAATCAACACACTTTAACACCACACAAAAATAAACAAAAGTTTCGAGCTTGGGATTGACCGGAGGTGAGAAATTTGTATCTATAGCACTTTATCTATACGAGGCGAATGTGAGATCAGACCTGATTAAAAACGGAGCTGAACGTGCACCTCATCGAAGCTTGTTAAAAGCCACCGGTGTTATTAAAAGCGATGAGGATTTTTCGAAGCCATTTATCGGAATTTGTAATTCCTATACAGACCTGATACCGGGGCATGTCCATTTGCAGGAATTTGGCAAACTGGCGAAGCAGGCGGTGCGGGATGCAGGCGGCGTGCCGTTTGAATTCAATACCATTGGCGTGGATGACGGGATCGCGATGGGACAT
>WJJN01000729.1 GCA_014729735.1 Candidatus Zhuqueibacterota bacterium | reverse complement strand
ATATATTTATTGCCATCCACATCCCACACCCAGACGCCTTCGCCGTGATCCCAGACGACCGGAACCTGATCCGCCATGCAGGGCGGTTCATACTTTTGAGAAACAGAAATCAGTTCTTCGGATTTCGGTCCGGGTATCTTTTTTCGTTCCACGTTAGTCTCCATTTTAGTCATTTTCATAGATTTCTCGCACTGACACGACGCGCTGTTGTTCGGCTATTTCCCTTGAAAGACTTGCGGATTCAACACACATTCCATTGGTAGTGGATCACCTTTTAGCACTGCAAGCACATTTTTCACCGCACCAACTCCCATATTTCTAAGTGAACTTTTTGATGCACCACCAACATGAGATGTAACAATCACATTATCAAGCTTGAATAGCGGGTTGCTTATATCCGGTGGTTCCTTCTGAAACGTATCCAATGCCGCACCGGCAATACGCTTTTCATCAAGCGCCTTGACTATATCATCTTCATTTACAACAGGACCACGGGAAGTATTGATGATATAAGCTGAACTCTTCATTAACGCGATGCTATCCGTATTAATGAATCCCTTTGTTTCAGAGGTTAACGCACAATGCAGACTGATGATGTCTGCTTCCTTAAATACCTGTTCCAAATCATCAGTCTTTTCGATATATTCCGGTACTGAGTTGTTATTTAAGAACGGATCATAAACGAAAATTTTTGGCTCAAATGGTTTTACCAACTCAGCCAATCTTCTGCCAATACGTCCAAAACCAATCAATCCGATAGTTTTTTTGAACAGCTCTTCCCCATCGTAGTTGACCTTATTAAAAATTCCCTGTCTGAGATCGCGATCCTGTTTCGGTACTTTTCGAAGTAGCGAGAAGATGAGCGCCAGTGCATGTTCGGCAACAGACTGAAAATTAGCATTTATAGTTATCATGACGGGGATACCTTTTTCGGTTGCCGCATCAACATCGATATTATCGACGCCGACTCCATGTTTGCATATTACCTTCAGTTTTTCAGCAGAATCAAGCACAGCTTTTGTAATTTTCCCCTGCCGGACAATGAGTCCAACAGGATCGAAATCCCGTAGTTTTGCGGCAATTTCTTCAGATGTGTCTTTCGGAGTACCGTATTCATAAATACAACCTTCACGGTTCAGAATGTCCTCAGCTTCTTTAACCAGACGAGAACCGGTCATAAAAATTTTAGCTTTCATCATTTTTCTCGGTATTTTGAAATGTGAACTCTGCCGGCGATAATGCACGAGGTGTTACTTTCAACATTTGAATTGCGCCTTTGAACCAATACACCTGATTCATGCGAACACCAATAGATGTATTGCCGCCTTCAATTGGAAGATAGTCAACTTCTCCGGACATTTCTTCTAAGCCATTTACATAGTGTTTCATGGTATTATTTTCATAAACCAAAGCAGCATGGTACCATCGCCCGATTGGATGGAGATGTTGTTTTGCATACAGAGTTCTCGATGATTGTTCAGACATGATAAAAGTATCGAGAAACCACTTATTATCCTGTGTTAACCGCGTCTCGATCAGGACACGCCGATTTTCATTGTCCGGATTTTGGAAATGAATAAATCGCTGTTCTTTATTCTTTGGAAATGATGAATCGGGTCTGAAAACAACTTCAATCGTAAAGGATAGCGCGTCTCCAATTGGATTAGCTTTGACAATTAAGCCATCGTTGATCCCGTCGAATTGAACAGCCTGTCCTTGTTTTGTCCTGATAACCGCTGGCTCTCCAAGTTTGATGACTGGATTTCCAGCGATACTGTCTAAAGAATTAATATTCCATGTCCTTGATGCCATGTAATCCATCCTATGTGCTAAAATAAAATATAACAAAATAGCGACGCTTATTATGATTAATACAATGATTTTTTTCAAAGCTTTAGTTCAACTTTCTTATTCATAAAAAATAAATTCACTATGCGGAATATTCCGGCTTCCATTTTTCAACTGTTCCATTTCGCATTGCCAAATCTGCCATGTGAACCGCTATTGCAGATTGACGTCCGCTTTCGACATTAGGTAATGGGGTGCGATTATTATAAACACAATCCACAAAATGCGCAAAAGCCATAATTTTGTTTGCGCCCTCGTCTCTGGCTCGATCCTCCACAATAATAGGAACACCTTTTCCATGCTTCAATGCTTTCGTTGTTGCACTTGTTGTCGTGTCCAGGTCATCATTTTTATCGCTTTTCTGCTCCTCTTCTGCCAATTTACCCTCCGGGTAATACATTACTTTATGGTCCTGATTGCTGTTGCTGACAATAATTGTGCCTTCTGTTCCCAGGAATTGAATCTTTATTCCCAGGAAAGCATTCGTCGTCAGGGAAGAGAAAGCTGCTTTTATACCATTGGGATAACTATACAATGCATGGACATTGTCATACGTTTCCCTGCCATCTTTCCAATAATCGATGCCCCCCAAACCGCATGCTGTGGTTGGATGGCTTTCTAATATCATATTTATTAAATCAATATGATGAGAACATAATTCTGCCATTAAACCAACAGAAAATTCGCGATACATCCGCCAGTTGATAATCCGCTCATGTGCCGGATTTTTAACCGGGCGTCTCCAGTCCGCATTTCGATT
>WJJN01000728.1 GCA_014729735.1 Candidatus Zhuqueibacterota bacterium | reverse complement strand
GCCGCAACCCGTTCACCGGTGCACAGAGATCAGGCGATGGTGGTTACTTCACATGAACTGGCGACTGAAGTTGGGGTGAATGTTTTGAAAGACGGCGGTAATGCCGTCGATGCGGCAATTGCCGTGGGATTTGCACTTGCAGCGGTATATCCGACAGCGGGAAATATCGGAGGCGGTGGATTTATGGTGATCCGTTTTCCGGATGGCAGCGCAACGACAATCGATTTTCGCGAAAAGGCGCCGATGAAAGCGCACAGGAATATGTACCTCGATGAAAATGGAGAAATTATCGACGACCTTAGCCTCACAGGATATCTTGCTTCAGGGGTACCGGGCACTGTTGCAGGGCTGGAAATGGCGCATCGAAAATTCGGCACCATAAAATGGCAGAGGCTTGTAAAACCTGCTATTGATTTTGCAAAAAAGGGCTTTGTTGTCGGTGAGCGGTTTGCCGGGGAATTGAATAAGCTCGCGCCGGTTTTTAGCAAATTCCCTTCATCCCAAAAAGTCTTTATGAAAAAGAATGGTGAGCCTTATATAAAAAATGATGTTTTCAAACAACCCGATCTTGCCAATACATTGAAACAGATATCGAAAAAAGGCGCAGATGGTTTTTACAAAGGCAAAGTTGCAGAGCTTATAGCCAAGGATATGGCGAAGAACGGCGGATTGATCACTAAAGAAGATTTAGCCGATTACCAGGCGGTTGAACGGAAGCCGATTCGCGGGATATATCGGGGGCACGAGATTATTTCAATGGGACCTCCAAGTTCCGGAGGGATTGCCATCGTTCAAATTCTGAATATTCTTGAAAAGTATGACTTGCGTCAGCTCGGTTATCATTCATCGAAATATGTGCATCTGCTTGCAGAAACGTTCAAACGGGTTTATTTCGATCGTGCCCGGTACCTGGGCGATTTAGACTTTGTTTCAGTGCCGGTAGATTCATTGACTAGCAAAGATTATGCTGATAGCCTTAGAAAAACCATTGATATGCAGCGAGCGATTCCGGCTCAGGAAATTTCAAAAAATCAACAGCAGCTTATCGAAGGAAATCATACGACGCATTATTCAATTGTGGATAGAAACGGTATGATGATTGCTGTTACAACCACGATAAATAGCGGTTATGGCTCGAAAGTCGTCGTCGATGGCGCGGGCTTCTTGATGAATAATGAAATGGACGACTTTGCCGCGAAACCGGGAAAGCCGAACACGTATGGATTGGTGAGCTATGAGGTGAATGCAATCGTATCGGAGAAACGGATGTTATCTTCGATGTCACCGACAATAATATTAAAAGAAGGCAAGCCTTACATGACTCTGGGTTCAATGGGCGGATCACGAATTATTACTGCGGTGCTGCAGATAATTTTGAATGTCATCGATCACGGGATGAATATCCAGCAAGCAGTGGATGCTCCGAGAATTCATCATCAATGGCTGCCGGATGTCATTCGTTGTGAACGGTTCGCATTCCCTCTCGATGTGACACATAATTTAAGACAAATGGGGCATGAGATCCAATTCTCAAATCATTATTCTTCCGAAGCCCATGCGATTTTAATTGATCCCGAAAACCAGGTGCTGCATGGCGCGGCTGATTCAAGATACACGGGAACTGCTGACGGTTATTAATCATTGAAAATATACGATTAAGACGAATACGGGAAAACACTTCTTATGAAGACGAAATACAAAATTATACTGATTTTGGGATTGGTGTTCATTGTCGCAGCAGCCGCAGTTGCATTTTATCTGGCTTCAAAAACGATATTACAGCCTTCAGTTGTTTTTGATGAAAGAGAAGCGATCGTTCGAATAAAAACAGGTTCGACCGTGAATACAATTGCCGAACAATTATACGAAGCTGGCGTCGTCCGAAGCATTGACGATTTCATTTTAACGGCAAAGCTGTTCGGTTTTTCAGATGAGCTTAAAGCAGGAAAATATACTTTTGCTAAAAATCTATCCAACTATCGAATTTTGAAAATACTTGTGGAGGGAAGTGTTTCAGTTGAAAAAGTCGTAATCCCGGAAGGATATACCGCGCGCCAGATTGCATCGCTGCTAAGCCACAAAATCGAAATCGATTCGGCACGATTCATGGAATTATGTTCGGATAAGCAGTTTATCAAATCATTGAAACTCGAAGTTGATTTTCTGGAAGGGTATTTATATCCGAATACTTACAATATGTTCTGGGGCATGTCTGAAAAAGAAGTGATTGAAACGCTGGTCACTCAGTTTCATAAACGGTTCGCAGATTCATTGCGGCAGAAAGCAATGGAAAAAAACTGGAGTATCAATCAGGTTATTACGATGGCATCTATTATCGAAGGAGAGGCGTTGGTGGACAGCGAACGGACGATAATTTCCGCTGTTTATCACAATCGGCTTCGAAGAGGTATGCTTCTTCAGGCTGATCCGACGATCCAGTACATTATACCAGACGGTCCCAGACGATTGCTGAACAGAGACCTTGCCATCGATTCACCGTATAATACATATAAATATATCGGATTGCCGCCGGGTCCGGTCAATAATCCCGGCATCAAATCGATTATCGCTGCCATTGAACCGGCGGATGTACCATACCTGTATTTCGTTGCAAAAGGAGATGGATCACACACTTTTAGTCGAACGCACAGAGAACATCTTCGCGCGAAACGAAAATTCGATCAATACAGATGGAAAATAAGAAAAGAGCAGAATGCAAAAAAAAACGAGAACTAAATCTTTATCACTTTTAAAATCTTTAAATCCTGTTCAAAAGCAAGCTGTAGAATGTACCAATGGTCCAAGTTTAATATTAGCCGGTGCCGGTAGCGGCAAGACAAAAGTGCTCACTCACAAAATCGCCTATCTCATCGATCGCCACAAAGTGGATCCGTCAAGAATACTTGCTTTGACGTTTACGAATAAAGCTGCCCGCGAAATGAAGGAGCGAATTATACAGTTGATTAAAGGCAGGGCAGATGTGCTTTGGTGCAGTACGTTTCATTCAAGCTTTGCCCGAATTTTGCGTAAGAATGCGGACCGAATCGGATTCAATTCAAATTATGCCATATATGATGAAAAAGACCAGTTGGCGCTGATCAAAGAAATTATTAGGGAATTGAGGCTTGAACATGAAAAATACACCGCGAAAGCTGTGCGTTCGGTGATCAGCAATTTTAAGAATAAACTCATGTTGCCCGAAGATGTGAGCGATAATATCTCCCATGCGCTGGAAGAGTATGCAGCAGAAATCTACCAGGTGTATCAGACCCGGTTGCGGAAAAACAATGCCATGGATTTTGATGATCTGCTGCTGAAGACTGTCGAACTATTCCAGCTCTACCCGGATGTTCTATCGTTTTACCAGCAGCGCTGGGACTATATATTGATCGATGAGTATCAGGATACCAATTATCCGCAGTATTTGATCATCAAAATGCTGTCCGCAAAACATCGTAATCTGTCGGTGGTCGGCGATGACGATCAGTCCATTTATCGATGGCGTGGTGCCGAAATACGAAATATTCTCGATTTCGAGCAGGATTTTTCTGATTGCACGACTTTCCGGCTGGAACAAAATTACCGCTCAACAGGTAATATTCTCGTTGTCGCTAATGCAATAATCCGGCATAATTCCGAGCGGATGGAAAAGGAACTCTGGACAAAGAAGGGCGATGGAGAAGCGGTCAGTCTGCTGGTCAATTCAACAGGTGAAGAAGAAGCGTATAAAATCGTTGCCAAAATTCAGGAGGAGTGCCAAAGACACGAGCGCAATTTTTCTGACTTTGCTATTTTGTATCGCACTAATGCCCAGTCCCGGGCGTTGGAAGATGGTTTGCGGCGAAATGGAATCGCATATGTCATCGTCGGTGGCATTCGCTTTTTCGAACGCAAGGAAGTGAAGGATATTCTGGCGTATCTGCGAGTGGTTGTAAATCCGTTGGATGAAATCAGCCTGAAGCGAATTATCAATTTTCCGTTAAGAGGAATCGGACCGGCGACTATTGCAAAAATTGAAGAATATTGTATGCGAGACAATCTTCCTTTTTTTGAAGGATTGAGAAAAGTAAAGGACATCGAAACCATATCCGGCAGACAACAAAACATGATTTATGCATTTCATCAGATGATTTCCAAATACACTGCTTTGCTGAATGAATTTTCCGCTAATGAGCTGGCTGCCACTCTGGTGGATGAACTAGGTGTTTTAAAAAGCTTGAAAGAAGAAGGGACTCAGGAAGCGCTCAGTCGCCGCGAAAATATTCAGGAATTACTCACGCAAATCAATCAGTTCTGTCAGGAGCATGAAAATCCGACCCTGGCTTATTTTCTGGAAGATATTTCCCTGATTACGGATATCGACCGTTGGGATGACAATAAAAACGCAGTGACGCTAATGACCCTGCACGCAGCAAAAGGATTGGAATTTCCGGTGGTTTTTCTTGCCGGGCTGGAGGACGGAATCATGCCGCTTTCCAGGAGTACTATCGAGATCGGTGACCTTGAAGAAGAACGACGATTATTTTATGTCGGAACCACCAGAGCACGGGAAAAGCTCTACTACTCAATGGCATTGAAAAGAAAGCGGTTCGGAGAGACATTGAGTGGAAAGCGATCGCGCTTTTTAGAGGAGATTGAAAAAGATTTGCTTGAAGTGGATGACCTTCCCGTTTATTCGGGGCGTCACTATCCCCGATCGAAGCACAGAACGGTAGATACATTTCATGCAGAACAAAGAGCAGCAAGAAAAACAAATTCGTTGAGAAAAGGCGCTCTGGTAAAACACCCGCGTTTCGGGAAAGGAGTAATTCGAGCATTGCATGGAGATGGAGAGGATTTACGGGCGGATATTTTATTTGAAGAAGTGGGAGAGAAAAAAGTCGTTATTAAGTATGCAAAATTGGAGATGTTATAACAGAATGAAAATAAAAATTATCGGATTTATTTTATTAATCAGCGGGGGATTGCTCTATGCACAAACATCGGGCAGCGGCGTTGATTTTGTTTACGCGAAGAAACTATATGATGAAGGAATGTATGATTTGGCAGCAAAGCAGTTTCATGATTTCGCAGAACAAAATCCGGAAAGTCCACAGGCTGCCGAAGCACTACTGCTGGCAGGAGATTCATACTTCAAACGCGGTGAATATGAGAATGCCCGCAAAGAGTACATCTTTCTGGTGCTGCGTTTTCCGAAAGCATCGAATTTGGATGAGGCGCAATTCCGGATCGGCGAAACATTTCAGGAACAGGGCGATTATGAGGAAGCTGCAAAGGCATACCAGCAGGTGAATGTATTCTACCCGCGTAGTAACATTGCCGGAAAAGCGGCTTTAAAAGCTGCAGCGATGTATGTGAAAAGCAATCAGTTTGACAAGGCAATTGAAATTTATTATACGTTTCTGGAAGCCAATTCCACCAGTCCG
>WJJN01000118.1 GCA_014729735.1 Candidatus Zhuqueibacterota bacterium | reverse complement strand
AATTCAAATAAATACTAAATTTGAAAATTGCTGAGTTAAGGGGATAGCCGTACCACAAGTTATCTACGGGAATTACAATTTCGTACTTATAAAGGTATCTTAATGAAAATATTTGTTGGTTCACTGAATCCGGTAAAGATCAATGCCACCGCAGAAGCTTTCGGAGAATATTTTGATAACGTGAATGTTTCCGGTATCGAGACTCCTTCAAAAGTACCTCCACAGCCCATTAATGACCAGACTTTCGAAGGCGCATATAATCGGGCGATAGGATTAAAAAAACTCGTGCAGGATCAGAAATTGCAGAGCGACTTTTATGTGGGGATCGAAGGCGGAATCACCGAAATAATGAATCGCTGGTTCGCGTTCGGAGCGATGTGTATCATGGATAACAGCGACAAAACAGGATTCGGCACAACGATCCATTTTGAACTACCGCCGGTGTTTGTTAACCAATTATTGAACGGCACAGAATTGGGAGTTGTGATCGACAGATATAGCGGTTCGAAAGACACGAAACAGAAAGGTGGCGCTATCGAATTTTTAACGGGAGGGATATTCGACAGAAAAGTGATTTATAAACAGGGATTGATTGCGGCGCTGATTCCTTTTCGAAATGAGCAATTCGATTAGTGATTGGCGCAATCTCGTTCCATTATTCGTAACAAAATCGTCGCAATCCACTCCAGTTCATTTTCTTTTTGATCGGTAATTCAGGATAGTCACTGTTTTCATCCACCGGAAACCAGGGATTATCTTTTCGGTAATTTAATAGGTGAAATTGACGTGCCGGTGTATCCCCTTGACCTATAAGCACGACTTTGTTACCCCTGTCATCGACGGCAATATCCATAATCATCACAGCATGTCCTCGCCGTCCTTTTTTAACGATAAAATCACCGATCTGCATCTCCTGGATATCTATACGAGAATATGCAAAATAAGCGGTTTGAGTGAAACTATGATAGAAAATTTCTTTTAAATATTGCTCAAATGCAGCGCGACTGGAATCCGGCTCGGTAATCCGACGCATAGTAATTTCCACGCCATGATATTCAGGTCGAAATCCTTGCTTCCAATCATTCCAGTAAAGATGCTGACCGCCGGGCATGGGGAATTTTATATGATTGTCATTTCCACGGGAAAGCAGATATTCAGCGTACAAGCGATATAATATATCCATGCACTGTTCCAGTTTCTTGCCGCGAATCGAATATTCGATTACGCCAGCCAGCGTGCTGTCATCGGAGGAAAGCCTTTTACGACCTAGATAATCAAGGACCGATAAATTCTTAGATTTCAAAGGAAGGTGACGCAGCCATCCGCCAAAACTACCCGGCGTTACTTTTATCCTTTGATAGCCTTTCGGCGGCTCGATTCGCTGTTTAATAGAATTGCCGGATTGATAATCTTCAATCCACGGATAGCTGCCATTAATGCTTTGCGCTTGCAGGATACTGTTCAAAAGTATAATGAGAATGGAGAAAATAAAGATATGTAATTTCATTTATGCCTTGTTTCGATAAAGCCTTGTGTCCACGACTCCCCTCATCTGATCTTTATCCAGAGAATTACCCATAAATGCATTGATCTCATCGAGGTGTGGCTCGGGATCGCATAAAACATCATTATAATCTACATACATTACTTTAAAATTATCATGTGACTTCAAATATTCTTTGACCTGCTTCAGATGATTCTCAAACACTTTTTCCATTTTTTCGTCAGAAATCGAATCCGTGGGTTCGCCTCGCCTGATGAGCATTTTTCTCTGGGACGCAAGAATTTCTGCCATATTTCTTCGCATAAAAATCACTTTATAACTGAAATCAGGAGGAAGATCTTTCAATAACGCTGAAATAACTTTAACGACCTTTCCTTTCGCATTCAGCAGCCAATCCTGTCTCTCCTTCATTTTTTTTACGAGCTCAAATTCATAATATCCCTTAGGATTGTCTTCGTCAGCAGTTCTTAAATTATCGGTTAGTACTTCCATTCCGCCAGCTTCGAGAATTTTCATCATCATCGAGGTTCCGGAACGCGGTAATCCGGAAACAAGCGTAACTACATTTTCTGAATCGAAATTTGATTTAACCATGCTCTCTCCTTTTGCAATATAACAGGATATTTTAAAATATACGAATTTAATAGTTCAAATTCAATCAATTGTTATTATTTAATTGAATTAATTTGAGACACCATTTATGAGTTGAAACATCGTTTCTCGATTGCTATTTTTATTACATTTTGAGAAACGACGAAAAGATTTGGCAATTTAATTAATATAAATCAATGGGTTAATCTAAAATCGAATAAAATCTGAACTTTTTATTGACAGAGAAAATAGTTTTTAATATATTTAGTTTTAATTAATAAGCAAGGTATATGCCACATTTGAAAATGAAAAGGACAAAATTTTGGAAACAGGTACCTGGATTTCGATACTCCCTCCTCTCGTAGCAATCACTTTGGCAATTATTACGCGGCAGGTCTATCCATCCCTATTTCTGGGAATCTTCCTGGGCTGGACAGCCCTGAATGGCTGGAACCCACTGATCGGACTGCGCGCCACGCTGGATGCTGTCATCAATATATTTCAGGACGCGGGAAATACCCGCGTCATCATTTTCAGCATGATGGTCGGTGCGCTGATCATGATGACTCAGCGTTCCGGTGGTGTGAAAGGATTTATCAACTGGGTCACCACAAAAGGACTTGCCAAAAACCGTACGACCGCCAGTCTGCTCTTGTGGTTCATCGGAGTTATCATGTTCATCGAGAGCAATCTCATTAACCTCGTAATAGGCGCAATCGGCAGACCGCTTTTTGACAAGTTCGAAGCTCCAAGAGAAAAACTTGCCTACATAGCGCATTCCACATCCGCTCCGGTTTGCGTGATGATACCATTTAATGGCTGGGGCGCAGTACTCACCGGACTGCTGGTGGCGCAACAGATCGAGAATCCGTTTTTCGTTGTGTTGCAGGCAGTCACCACAAATTTTTATGCTATTTTCACTATCGGGCTGGTACTGTTGATAGTCCTGCTTAAATTCGATTACGGTCCTATGGCAAAAGCTGAACGTCGAGCCCGGGAAACCGGCAAGCTCATCCGGGATGATGCGCAACTGCTCGTCTCCGAAGAAACTATTGCGCTGCCACCAGTGGAAGGTGTCAAGCACCGACCGATCAATTTAATCCTGCCGCTGTTTGCTATGGTTGCGACTGTTCCCCTTGGTCTGTT
>WJJN01000117.1 GCA_014729735.1 Candidatus Zhuqueibacterota bacterium | reverse complement strand
CAAAAAAAGTATTTTCATACTCACCGATCTGTTTTAGCTTATCCACCAAACGTCCAACAGATTCATCAACGCTCTCAATCATTGCAGCATAAACTGCATTGGTTTCACTGGTGAGCAACTTGCTGTTCGTATGTGGGTCGATCCGGTAGGTTGGTTCCAGCCCCAATTCTTTAATTTTACGTCGATATTTTTCGACAAGTGCGGGCTTGCCTTCTTTTCTGTTATGAACCGCAAAATGCCAAAAGTTAAGGAAAAACGGCTTCGATGGATCTCTCTGGTTAAGCAAATTCAGTGCTTCCTCCGTGAGTCGGTCGGTGAGATATTCACCGTCTTTTCCATCAGGAACCAGTCCGGGAACGCTCATTCTCGGATTTCCGCCTGTACCATCCGTATTACACCCGTACGGCCAAAAATACGACCCCGGCGCCCAGGCAATACCACCACCACAATTGACATCAAATCCCAAATCGGTGGGGAGAGTATGATCTTCCTCATTTCCCAAATGCCATTTCCCGATATGCCAAGTCTGATAGCCTGCATCTTTCAGGTATTGTGCCAGAATTTTTTCTCTTTTCGGGATGAAATGATAATGATTCCACATGCGCAATTTCATCGGATGTTTTCCGGTTAAAACCGTTGCCCGGGCCGGAGCACAAATAGCCGTAGATGTATACGCCTGCGGAAAACGCACCCCTGCGGCACAAAGCTTGTCGATGTTTGGTGTTTCTTGCAGCTTTGCACCAAAACATCCCAGGTCCTTCCAACCCATATCATCTATTAAAATGAATACAATATTGGGTTTTCTATTTATTGAATTCATTAAGCCACAATGACTGTGAAACAGCGATAAAGCACTTCCAGCCATCACGGTTTTTATGAACTCTCGTCGGGTTAATGGCATTGCTCAACTCCATTTATGAAGTTAAATTTTAACGATCGCGATCGAATAGATTTGTGGAAAAGTTTTTCCTCGTTTCGATATTCGCACTGTCACTCGCTGGGCATCAGATGGCAGATCCATAGCTTGTTCCCAGAAACCATCTGCAGAATATTCAGCATTGATTGAATGATCATTGATAAGTATCGAAAATCCCTCACTTGCATTCGGATCACCACTGACGATTAGTTTATATTTCCCGGTTGAACGCGTTTTTAGTGCACATTCAATATAGCCATTGGGAAACATGCGATTACCCACCTGCCGATAGACTCGACTATTTTTCAAAAATCCATGACTGGCGTGCATATAGCGACTCACCCGATAATCATCAGCGATACCACCACACACAATGTAGTCGACAATATCCTTCCGCTTTGTCCAATGCGCACTTTCTTTGAATTCGGCGATGTATTCGTCTCCTAACGTTTCGATTAAGTGTAAAATCTGTATCAGATAGACAGTGTTCACCTCAATTGATGTAACTTTGAAAATATCATGTTCAATGGCATCGGAAACAGATTCGGAATTCTCATGTGCTTTTATTTTCTGCTTTCGATCAATAATCGGTTGAATTGACATCTGCGCATTCTTAATCGCATGAGTTAATTCCGGGAAATTCGGTTTTCGCTGTCTCATGTCTGTGACGTAAGCACATAAGCACTCACATAACGCACGAATAGCAACACCTACTTTTAATGCATTTTCCCATAATTGACGGAGCTTTTTATAGAAATCAGGATTCATCTTGTTTTTCGTGAAATCCAGTTTCTTCAGAACAGCGAGCGCCAGTTCGATTGCCTGGTCTTTTTCCCGCAAAATTTTTTCGTGAGTGGGTGATTGTTTCTCATCAAAAATGGACCAAATATGACGGTGATTTTCCAGCGATACATTTTCCTGAAAAACCGCCGGAATACCGCCGGCTTTTAACCATTTGATCATCGGTGACACCGGGTTGGTGTGAAAAATCAATTGTCCGTCGATATACAGCATTTTGGTGACATATTCAAATCCGAATTTCAATATATTAATCAACTCCCGCTCGCAATCCGGACAATGCTGTTCCGCCCAGATGCTGTAAATTTCCTCCGGGTTCACTTTCGGGTTTTTTATCGCCTGATCATAAGCGAAAAGATTGATTTCATACGCTGAATTAATTATGGAATTCCCGACCCGATCCACTCGGATGGCAAACCGTTCAATCTTGCGTTCATATCCGGCTTTGACATAGGTGACAATGTTATCTACATTGGCTGCAGGCAATTGCCCGGCTCCCATAAATTCGCCCAGACTATCGCATTCTGCGGACAATGTTGTTCCGGGAACATGTTTTAAATACGGATTCACAGGGAAAAATGGATTGAAATCAAATGCCGTAATTTTGGTCTCAATTTCAAAGTGAAAATCTTTTGCCGCTAATTCTGCACCGGCTAAAATATCCTCGTAATCCCTGTCAATTGAACCAAAAGAGCGCAAGATGAACTGTTTGTTATGAATATTTAAAAATTCGGCAAAAATACGCACGATATATTCAACCACCTTCACCGGCGGATAGCGATCTGAATCCGAGTGGTGAATTACCGAGAAATCAGCTTCGGTTAAGGTAAGCACCAGTCCGTCAAGGTTAGGGATTGACTCAAAAAATTCAGTTAGTTTGTTTTTAAGAAAAATGCGAAAGGCATTTCCAAATAGATCGAGCTCTAGGTTTTCATCAAAAAGCTCCGGTGCGAATTCGGGCATTGCCTCCGGCAGCATGATTTCCCGGTGCCAGAGGTAAACCGGTCTTCCAATGTTATGCGCCGCTCGGATGATCGAATTCAATTTTTCCTGATTACTTTTGATAATCGTAGAATCGACATGTTGCCGGACAGCAGGATAATCCTTGAAAAAAATTAAACCATCTATACCGCCATAAGTCGTATGACACTCGCCACAAATTTCAAAGCTATCGACATGATATTTCGTAGATGCCTTGATCACCTTATTGAAATAATCCACATCCAATGGCGTCGGGTGCATGAGTGACCAGGTAATTTCAGGTTGGTTCATGTCAGGTGTTCCTTATATTCTTGATTACTTTACATCAACGTGCTATTCATGATACCGAATCAACAAACACGGACCCGGCAGCAGCACTTCGATCCCATGATGCCTGGTGTCACAAAAAAGGCTTATTTCATTGTCCCCTGATTTCAGATGAGCCGGATTTACATCGATTTTTGATAATAACGGTTTCTTGTCACATCCCTCAGAGATAATTGTGTACTCATGATTATTGATTGAAAAATGATACACACTGTGCTCAATTTGGGTGTACCATGTTTTAATCAACAGCATTGCTTGTTCGATTTTGTCGATATTATCCGGCAAAATCATTGTCGCTTTCATCTCTCTGGAAGCTCGAGCCCAGAATGGAACCGGCATCGAAGTACAAGGTATTAACGTGACCGGCTTTCTGTTCTTTGACAAATACAAACCATCCCGAACCGGCGTCCAATAGCGCACGCCATTTTTCAAGCAAACGAGTGCTTTAATTGCCAGTGGTTTTCCCTGATCCGGAATCATGCTCGTATTCCAGACGATTTGAAACGGAGGTTCGCTTACGGTTCCAAGATGGTTTTCGAATGTGCCATTTATCGAAAATCCATGCCAGTCATTTTCAATGCCGTCACCATTTTCATCAAAATCCAGATATCGTCCGAAATAGACCACTGAATCAATACTGGATTCATGAGATTTGGGATATGTCAGTTGCATGCCAACCTCATCACCCAAAATGCAATTCGATGACGCCAGTTTAATTTCTGCTGAAAAATGATGGAGACCGTTCTTTGTCAGCACCGGATGATCCGGCGCGAGGTAGCATCGGATTGTTGCATGTTCGATAATATAATGCCCCCAGCCTTTTGGATTTTCACATGAGAATAATAACGCATTTGCGGCGTTCACAAGATGTTGTATTTTAACAGGAATAACAGGATTTGAATAAACGCAATGTCCGGCAGCCGCGCCGACTTCCTGTAGCGAATAAATCTGTTTCCCATTCAGCGAAAAATGCTTGTTTTTAGTCCCCGGATGTCCGCCCCATAATTCAAGGTACAACTCCGCCTTTTCCAGAGAAAACAAATTTTCAGGCACGGAAATCAACATCAGTCCATTTGACCGCACTTCGCCACGATTTCCGTAATCGAGATTCAGGCTCGCATTGGTATCATTTACCCGCAGACGTCCGTTGGTGATATTATTTATTTCTTTGGAGAAATCCGCCGGGTATTCTTTGAAAAATCTGGTTTGGCAATTCCCGGTGTTAATGATCAGTAAAAGAAAACTTATTATTGTGACTAATCTTTTCATGACAGCTCTTTTGATTTGGTTTATCTATTTTCGATTTAAATTTACGATTCATTCTTCAATAATTTTTATTAACTGCCCTTGAGCATCCACCGGCTGCTCGACCGTTATTTTATTCCCGAGTGATCGAATGAGATTATCCAGATCGTAATAAGTGAGTGCACCATGTACGTTATTTATCAATTGATTGTACGACCAGCCGAATTCAATCACGTTCTGCCAGGAAATCAGGCATTTTGAAATATGGATCGAATCAAACAGCTCTGGCTCAATTGCGGCTACGTGTAATGCCGGAATTCCCACATTTCCGATGGCAATTAATGAGATAGTTCTATCGACAAAATTCTTTTTCAGCCAGAGGGTGCAACTTAAAATATCTTCCGCCCGCATTCCCACATAAGATTTGCCAAGTAAGTAAGCGGTAAAAACGTCCTGTGCACCCTGTCCGCCAATGACTTTTTCAAAACCGAATTGCTGCTCCTGTTGTGTTTCGCCGCTGCCTCGTACATCGACTGCAAGCACGATCTTACCTTTTTTTACAAGTTGCTCAATCGCTCCGCCAGAACCGGCATCCGCCGATTTTCCCTTTTCATGGACATATAAAACAATTTCCTGTGATTTATTATACGGAGAAAACAGCAGTGCCGGCAAATAAATCCCGATTTCCGGCTTGATGATCAGCTTTTTGATTTCATAATCTTCCTTGTCTATCATTTCCAGAAATTCTTCGTCGGGACAGGGTAGACACACTGCTGCCCGAATACCAGCGATTTCACGTACCTTTTTCATCAACACGCCATGACTACTGTTTTTCCAGATGTTCTTTCGATGAACTGCTAATTTCTGTTCGTAATCCCGGTTCAAATCGTACACGGATCTGGCGCTATTAAGTAACATCACCTGTCCACGGGGGGTACATTGACACTCGGCATCAGTCAGCAATTCAATTTCCGGCTCGGAAACTTTCTCATCCCTGCCCGCCAGCCATCGGACAAGCCATTGCACAGCAGCCTCGCGCATGGATTTGTGGAATCCATGCCTTCCGTCATGCTCATTGATTGAAATTCGTTCGGTAAAGTCCAACCGGTCATAATAGCGTTTCGCATGACGAAATGATGTCCAGCTCCCACTAATATCAAAAAAATCACGGGTTGCAGCGCTCACCAGAATGGGAACCGGCGCCCGCATCATCAGATAGTCGGCATGATCCATGCCCCATGCGATTTGCCCGAAAATATTTTGTTCCGCGTCCTGGGGACCGATTGTCTGCAACAAGCGTTCAAAATTCGTGATATAACAGTTGGGCACAGCCGCTTTGATACGGTCATCCAGCGCCATGAAATAGGCTGTCATGGTACCACCGCCGCTATTTCCGGTACAACCGATCTTGTCCCGATTCACTTCCGGACGCGACTGCAAATAATCAATGGCGCGCATCCCATCCCGGATGCGAAACCGAGCCGTATTTCTGCCCAGCAGAATGGAATTGATCCCCACCATCGTATGACCAATCACCTTCGGAAATCGAATATGCCCGTCCTCATTTAGCAGTTGTCCCCGCTCACCCTGATCGATGGGATCATACACCAGCGCCGCGATCCCCTGAAGTGCCAACAAGGCCGCAACACTCTGGTAGGTTTTAGAAGCCTTTCCATTTGATGAATGTCCGCACGGGACAATCACTCCCGGACAGGGTCGCGCCCATTTTTCACTATCCGGCAGAAAAAACAGTGCAGTCACATAGTGATTCGCCTGGCTCTCAAAAATTATTTTTTCGACAGTATATCCAGTGCGCTCAATCACGCCAACAACCTGTGCATTCAGCGGTGTTCGTTCAGGCAATCCACCGATTTTTTCAATAAATTGCGCGCGTAACCACTGCTGATGCCGTTGCATCTGTTCGGGATTTGTAAGTCGTTCATATTCGCCTTCCCAGTTCGTGAAATGACGCTTGGCTTCATTCCATAAATATCGTTTCATCATATCTTCTGGTGCGATGCCGTTCATCGATTCAGGCAGGACTTTTAATGAGTCCGCAGCAAATGCACTGGCTATTGTCAGATGTAATACAATTATCAAATAAAGAGATATTTTGTTATATTTCATGAGAATTCCCTTAGCTGATTTCTCACATTTATGTTTCCTCAATTAAGGAGCCCTGGAGTGCAATTCCTTTATGAATTGCACACATTTAAATTCGAATACTTAACCTGCAGTCTCAGGCGTCTATCTCAGAACCACCATTTTTCGTACCTCGGAAAATTCATCTGTTTGTATTTTGTAAAAGTATATACCGTTTCCCACCGTCTGTCCATACGTATCTGTGCCATTCCATTCAACTGTATATTTGCCAGCAGGAAAATTATCATCTGCGAGCGTTTTGATGTGCTGTCCCAGAATATTATGCACGGTGAGCTTAATATTCGCCTGTTTCGGAATGCTGTAGCAGATTTTCGTCGCCGGATTGAACGGATTTGGATAATTCTGATGTAGGATGAATTCTTCGGGCATAGCTTGATCCATAGTACCAATCTCCACATCAGTTGATACGGAATCACTCCCATAGGCAGCAAATTCAGATACGGAATTCGCAGTAAAGGATGAGCCGTGAAATACAATCCGAATCCATTGTGCTGTGACATCGTCAAAGTTGAAGAGCTCATATTCTGTTGAATATCCGCTGCTGGTAAAGGGAGAATTACTGGTCGCATTCCAGGAAACGCTATCAACCGATGTCTCGATGCTAAACCGGTACGTCGTTTTGTCGCCTGAAGAAAATGCCAGATAACAGGCTTGCAGCGTTTTGAGTGCTCGCAAATCATACTGAATCCATTGACCGTCGCCCACGCTCATCCAGAATGTATCAAAATTTCCGTCAATGGATTTGCATTTATCATACGGAGATTTGTCATAGCTTGCTGCAACCGACTTGCAGTCAATGGCGAATTGTGCATCGTGAATATAAATTTCTTCGGTATGCGTGGCGGTCTCACCGTTATTATCGGTTATTGTTAATTCGACAGCATATAAGCCGGGATTTTCAAAAACATGACTGACTGTATCGCCGTTTGCAATTGTACCGTCTCTGAAATTCCAGGAATAGTCTGTAATTTCCTGATTCCGGGGCACTACAGACTTCTGACCGTTGAAGTAAATTTTCATCGGTGCTGCACCGGAATACGCGGAAGCCTCCCAATAAGCAGCCAATTCAAGGGAATAGCTGACAGCAATACTCGGACCTGGCCATAGAATTTCCACTCCGTGTTCATGAGTGGAAGAAGTGAACAGAATCTTATTACTTTTCTCCTGCAACACACTTACCGGAATTGACTTGATCCCGTAATCATAGCAGTGATTCTCGCCGGGTGGTGTAAATCGCCAATCGTTGAGATATCCCCAGTTTCTTTCGCCATGATTATACCCGTTCCAGGTGCGAAGATGCAACGACGCTTCGGACGCATTAAACAGTCTGTCCGGGATGGAAGTCTGACAGGCTGCCTTTTCGCCCATCCTGACTGCAAAATCCTCATGAACACCAGTCGCGTGATACATTTTCACAATTCTGTCATTGCGCTGCAACGAGAGGTTGGTGACAGGCTCTGTTACGTAAACATATCCGTTATTATCTGCAATATGTGCCCGGATTTGAATGTTATCCTGATCCGGTATCCATTTCGTATCCCATGTGATTGCAAATGGCTCCTGTCCATCATAGCCAATATGGTCTTCCAGTCTTCTCCCGTTATAATTTCGATGCCAATCTGCATAAATGCCGTTGCCATCCACATCATACCCATCGTAAAATCCAATGATATTAATATGACTGACACCAGCATTGCTATTCCCTTCCGCAATGATGTTTGGAATATCTCCGATGGTTTCTCCCGATACAGGCGCGAGAATTTGTCCCGATGGATGAGGCTTGCTTTCGTCATAATAAACACGAAATGTAATGCGATACCAGCCCCATTGCCCCCAACTGGTACTATCCACATGCGAACAGGTGCCGGTAATCGTATTTCGACCTTTCAGCAAGTGTTCCAGCGGCACATCTACAATTGCGTTCATTTGAAATGCATAGTTATAAGGACGCTGTTGGATCGTGGCAGGATAGGGCAGTTCAATCCATTTATTATCATTGATAGAAAATTTGCGATCAATAGTGCCGGTGTGTCCGCCCCAGTAATCGATGACTGCTTCTGCTTTGATTGCCTGCGTCAGGTCGCTGATCTCAAACCGCATTACAGGATTTGGCAGAAATCGTTTCGCTCCGGAGGAGATCGCATTTGGATTGGTCACGCGCCAATAGCCGCTACCCTCATCCGAAGGAAAGATCGAATACTCCCGGTAGATATCACCGGATTGGGGACCGGTGCCAGGTTCAATACCTATAATAGAATAGGGGATTAATAATATTAACAAACAGAAAATTGGGTTGCAATATTTATAAGTTCTCATAACATGTTCCTGATTTACAGAAAAGGAAAATTTTATTCTTATCTCAAGACAATCAATTTAATTGAAGAAATCTTATCCTCTGTCTGCAGTTGACAAAGATAGAGCCCATTCTTCACTTTACCGCCAGATTCATTTGTGGCATCCCAATAAAGCTCATAGTGATCAACATGTAAAGCTCCGTCAATCAGAGTTTTGACGATTTGACCGAGAACATTATGAATCGTAATTTTAACCTGTACGTTTTCGTAAACATCAAAAGTTATTTTTGTTGATGGATTGAATGGATTCGGATAATTTTGGTATAAATAAAACCGCGCAGGATGGTTTTGGGTTCTGACTATTTCCTTGCTATCGATACCTGTAGGATTGCAATGAATCGTTAAATCAAAACTGTCAGCCGGTGAATCATAGCGGATGTCGCACGCTTTCGGGTTTTCATTATGTATTGTTATCGTGCCGAAAATCTTGCTGATTTTACCTTCATCGTTGGTGGTATTCCGCACTCTTAAAAATTCACGATCTCTATCATCGTAAATGTGACAATCTTCAAAACGAAGATTTCCACAGTCGGGTCCGTAACCATCAACATCCGCATATACCTTAATCGGATTCGAGAAATTATCGACAAAAGTACAGCTATCCAAAGTCACAGGCAGTGATTGTGAGCTTTTATTTTTTACAAATAAACCGGGATGTCCGTAGCCGGGAGCACTGCCATTGTCTTCAATATGGCAATTTTTGAATAACACATAATCTGATTCATTGTAGCAATTTCCCTTGCATTTCCAGATATTAATCCCGGCGCTTCCATTTCCTTTCATGATGCAATTATTTAATTCAATCCGAATGTGTCGATTTGGATTTCGGTTTGAAGCTCTTCCAAATGATATCAGAAAACCGCTTTGATGGTTATTTTCGAAAACGCAGTTTTCAATATACAACGCATTTATACTTTCATCTTTTGAATTCATTTCACAATCGATTCCCGCTTCGGGTGACTCACCATACGTATTCTTGAAAACGCAATTCCGAATAATACAACTGTCAACACTAATAATGCTGCATCCCTGTCTGCGGTTATTATTACAGATCACATCTTCAATCAAAACATTTTTGCATGGTAAATTTGAGGAACTGCCCAGATAAATTCCATCTCCGCCGCTGTCTCGCAAATGCAAATTGCTGATTGTCAGATTTTCGACATTTCGCCAGGCAGTCAGATGACGATGCTGCCCCTCCCAAAATGACTTTTTAGGCATTTTCAATACCGGCGTTTCTCCCTCGCCGATTAACTCGATATTTTTATGATTATAGCAGCGAAACATTTTATCGTTTGTTTCCGGAAAAGCGCCATATTTACCCTCAACCCGAACACCACTCTCGAAAACAATTCGCTGGTCATCTCGAGTCAATTCAATTTGACCAATTATCCATGGTGAACCATGATTTGCCAATCTTACTTCAGGTTCACCGGAATCAATTGCCTGCTGAAGAAGCGCTGTGGCATCCTCATCTTCTCCTGGCCATTCCACATAAATTGCATTCAATTTAAAGGGTAATAACAATAAAACATAAACAAGAATGTATTTGGGAATTCGATCGAACATTTTCACTCCTTTCATAATACTATTCTGCTTTTTCCAATTTTGATGCAGAATCAGGATCGAGAAATAATACTGCCTTCGGATGCGTTCGCAATATAGTAGCGGGGCAGCTTGTACTGATTTCACTATTCAGAGTGTTATACACTGCATCTGCTTTTCGTAAGTCCGGCACCGCAGTACTTACAGCCTGACACTGCATAATCGCCGGGATCGTCAAACTCAATGCGTGTGTCGGAACATCGTGAATCGTATCAAACCAGCCTTCCCCCAGTTGCTGTTTGCGACAGGCTTCATCCAATTCGAGGACTTTAACAAGTTTCGGATCATTAAAATCAGCAACCGGGGGATCGTTAAATGCAATATGCCCGTTTTCTCCTATGCCGATGCACGCCACATCAACAGGATGTTGTTTCAGTAATCGTTCATAATTGGTTACTTCTGCATCGATATCATCAACATCGCCATTCAGAAAATAAATTTGCTGTGGTTTTACCTCATCCAGAATTCTCTCTTTTAAATAACGCCTGAAGCTGGCAGGATGCTGATCTGACATGCCTTTGTATTCATCCAGGTGAAATACGGTGATCCGGGCCCAGTCTACAGTTTTATCCTTTTTAAAAGCATCGATAAATTTGAATTGGGAGGCACCGGTGGCGAAAATCAAGTTGGCATATCCTCGTTTCTGGGTTGCGCGATTCAATTCACCGGCAACAAAATCCGACGCTGCCTGTCCCATCGATATGCTCGAATCGTATATTTTTACCTGTAATTGATCGACTTTAAATGCATGATTTGGAGTAACATTGTTCATTATGAATTCCTTTCATTAAATAGTACCTGACAGGTTAAATTCTGTGCTTTTTTTTGCAGAAAATTTATATGGTCAATTTTATGAGTTTTTAATTTTTCATTTTACATTTTTAATTGCAGCTTGTCTGAGTTAGGTTTAGCAAAATTTAGAATAATTCCGATAAAGCAAAATAAGTCGTTAGTAGTGAAAACAGAATGACTGCAATAAGCCCGATATTCATTCTGTGGCTTATTTTATGTTGCGTCATGATCTGTGATCGATTCATCAAAATTAACACCGGTATAGCAACTGCTGGTAAAATACATGCCTGAAATGCCTGCGAAAAAACCATCAACGCCGGTGGTTTTTGTTTTAAAACAAGCATCCCGAAGCTGAACAAAATTCCGACAAATCCAAGGATTCGATACATCGGAGAATGAATATCTCTCGGTTTTCCGGTGTAATCACTGATGAGCCAGGGAGCGATTAATACAATTGGGAATATGGTTGAAAGCCCGGCTCCGGTAATTCCCAGAATGAGAATAAACGCTGCGATTTTTCCGCCAATGGGCTGGAACAGATGAATCATCTCGATGGTATTTTCCAGCTTTAAACTCATCAGATGCAATGTGCCGGCAGAAACCGCCATGATAATTCCGCTTAAAAACAACATCATGGTCGCGGAGACAGCCGCGTCCTTTTTCTCATTTTTAAGGTGATTAATTTTCCAGCCTTTTTCCGCAACCACTGTACTGCGCATGATAAAAACCGCAGCCGAGCATGTGGTTCCTGCCATGGCGGCAACCAGTCCGAAAGCGCCGGGAACGCGTGGTACCCGTGGAACCAGACCACTAGCGATTACCGAAAGACTCGGTTTCACTATGAAAAAAACCACGATAAAACAGAGTCCCATGAGAATAACAAAAACAGTTAACACTTTTTCAAATATCTGGTATCTGCCATACCAAAGCAATGCGTACAACCCGAGGACAAGAATCAGCATAATCCAAAAAGGATCAAAGCCGTTTCCGCCGAATAAAAGCCTGGAACCTTCCTGGAGCAGCTCTGAAACGATACCCATGATTCCCATTAACGCTAATATTTCTCCAAGAATCAGTGCTGCCATAATATAAAGCGCTAATATCTTACCATATTGAAAATGTGTTTTGAAATTATGAAGCGCGGTTTGTCCGGTTATCAAGGTGAATTGTCCGTAAGCAACCATCAAAAAGTAGGTGAAGATACACGATAGCACCAGTGCCCAGAATAGTGACATTCCATACTCAGCGCCGGATTTTGCCATTGTGGTCACGCTCCCGGTACCGATGTTATATCCTATTAAAAATAGTCCCGGACCAACTGAACTTAACGCTCGAAGTATCTTCACATGAATACTTGTTTTCATTAAAATTTACTCCACTATTTAGTCCTGTTGAAAAACTGTTACACCAGCGACAATGGTTTGAATGATGTGCAGCGTGTTATTTTCTATCGTAAATAAAATGAGATCAGCCCGTTTTCCGGGTAAAATTTCTCCGCGATCAGAAAAGCCAAATACCCGAGCCTGACTTCGGCTTGCAGCATGTATTGCTTCGGACAGGGGACAATGCGTATATTTCATCAGGTTACCAACTCCGATGCGAATTGGCAGTGAAGCACCGGCAAGCACGTCCTGTTCCGGATATTTCAACATACCGTCAGGAGTCATCACCACGCGCTTTCCATCCCAATTGTATTCACCAGGAGCCATTCCTGCCAGTTTGGTGACGTCGGACACTAATAGAATTCGATCCGGACCTTTGGCTTTATAAAATACCTGCACTTCGTCCTGTGTCAGATGATGCCCATCGACGATGATCGTCGCGTTTAACCGATCATCAGCCAATTGTGCCCACAGGGGATTATGGTGACGGTGGATCGTGTTGGCGCAGCCATTTCCCAGATGCGTGGAAATTCGGGCGCCGGCATCGACAGCTTGTTTGATAATTTCAGCAGAACCGTTATGATGCCCCAGTCCGACAAGGATTCCGCGAGCTGTGCATTTACGAATGAACTCCATCGCATTTTCCATTTCGGGCGCCAGTGTCACCTGGAGTATGTTCCCGCCGGAGGCTTCATAATATTCCATAAATTCATCCCAGTCCGGTTGACGCACCCATTCTTTGGAGTGAGCGCCCCGGAATCCGTCAATCGGAGAAATGTAAGGTCCTTCCAAAAAGAATCCCGGGATCGATACACCGATTTCATCGTCTTCATGGGCATCTGACAGAACAGCCATATTTTCTTTGATTCGCTGGTGACTGGCAGAGATGATTGTCGGTAAATACGTGGTCACTCCTTCCTTCCACAATGCTCTGGTTGCCTGGCGCACTTCTTCTAAGGTTAAACCAGCTTGTGTAAAACTGACACCAGCGTATCCGTTCAGCTGGACATCGATGAGCCCCGGTGCGATGTAAACATCAGACGATGTGGCTTTTTTATTCCGGATTATTTGCGAGATGCGCCCGTCTTCGATGACAACGGAAATCGGCTCACCATCCAGATAGAACAGTCCCTGCACACGGGTGGAATTTTTTTCTCCGGAATACGTTGTAGTTGTTAATGCGACAAAAATTATGAATAACGATATGAAAATTATCTTAAATTGATTCATTTGGATTCCTTCGATTTTACTTGAAAATATTTATCTTACCACGAAGTCACAGAACACAGCAAAAAAGACGATGAAAAGTGAATTTTCCTGATCGTTGTATGCTTTGGGATTCGTGATTTTAAGAGATTGTAATTCTGAATGTTATTCAATCACAACAATACCATACACACTCACACCTGGTACTGTAAAAGTCAATTTTTCTTCCTCGTCCGTAAACATTATTTTCTGCTCTTCTTTTTCATCCGGGGATTTATAACTGATTCGGCTTATCCGCTTGTTCTGATTTTTTGTAATTTGAACCGGGATATCTTTTTCCGGTTTATTTGCATTGAAATTCAGCAGATGCAGTATCAGATTGCCGGTTTTTTTTTGCTCGACTAAATTCATGAGCAGCGAAGTCGGACCTTCCACCACAACTGAAAAATCTTCATTTCCCGCCCATCGAACTGCATCGGCTAATTGTCGCCAATTTACCGGTAAATACCAGTGCTTACTGGTGAATGAATCCCGGTCCCGGGGCAGCGGTTTCGCGGGTTGTACGATCGGAATATACACTGCTCGTCCCTTACTGACCGATTCCCTGATTTCCTTTTCCTCTGAATCAGGCGTTGGCGCTGTTTCAGAGTCAAATAAATCTGCCAATCCCAACTGCGGTCGAGTCCACACCCGTTCGTTGTAAAGTGATGTATTTTCCGTAAAAACTAATCCACCACCATTTTCCACAAATTGTCGAACGACACCGAGTTGCTCATCAGACAGACAGGTTTGATTCGCCAGTACGAGCACTTTATATTGTGACAGGTCATTTAAATGCTGATCAAAAATAATATCAAACGGAATTTTGGCTTGCAGCAGTGTTTGTTCAAAGAGAGTTGTCGACACTACGCCGGCGAAAAAATTGTACGTCATCGTTGCAAAAGATCGCAAGATCGCAACATCGGCAACATCGGTTGTTACTGTGAAATGGTGCCTGTTTTGCTTGTAGAAATCGAGATAGCGCAACACCATCGGCGGGAAAGATAGCTCTCCGATATATCCCATTGTTTGATTAAACGCCAGCCCGCATGCCAGTGAAAGCTCACTTTTACCGACCCAGGTAAATGCGATATTGTCAAACATGCGCGCCATTTTATAGGAACGAATTTCAGAGACCAATCTACCATCTTCGGTCATTTCGGCAGTATTCCGTTCTTCAGTCCAAACAACCTCGGTGTTGGGGAGAATGTATTTCGGCGATTTCCCGCGCAGGGCAAGATTCCATCCTGAAAGTCCCGGATTAAAATTGACTTCGACTACAGTTTCCGGATTCAGGCTTTTGATATATTGTGCCATTTCCCGGAGCGCATTACTCAAACTGATGCATCGAAATTCAATCCATTCCTGAATCACCGGATCCACGATGGCGGAATAATCCCAGTTGTGAGCCCATCGATCGGCTTGGGGTGGCAGTATATTATTCAGATTCGAAAAACCGAATCGTTGTTTGAGACCTTCCTCATCATACTTCTCTTTAAGGTATTCGCGAAACTTTTGCGTACATACCGGACAATGACAGGATTTTGGCTCTTTAAGTCCGCCAAAATTATCAAAATGAATAAAATCGGTCTTCACCTCTTCCACAGCATAGCGAATGACTTTTTTCAAATACGCTTTATAATTTTCATTATTGATGCAGGGCGCATATCGGAAAAACTGCCGGTTCGAATAGCGCAAAATGGGGTCTCCGAACTGGTCCACCTCGATCCAGTTTCTTGCGGCTGGAATTTCATCAAAGAACGTTTCATACATAATGGAACCCCACTGGAGATACGTGTCGATCTTCATGCCGTATTTGTGTACAATCTCCGCCAGTTCCTTTGTGCGCTCCATTTCTTCCATTTCAGCCGCCATACCGAATCCCTTGTAAAAATGGGTATGATAGACATTCACACCTAAATCGGACAGCCGTTTGACATTCTCTTCCGAGTGCTCTGCCAGATAGTGTTCCCATTCGTCAGTGCGCAGATTGAAGCCACCACGGCGAATCCGAAACATGTACGGTTCGTGACTTCCTCCGGCATCCACAATTCCCTGTTTTAGCCATTTCGCCTTTATTCTCTCATAATCCTCTGCCGAACTATTTTTAAATGCTGAAATGATAAATCCGGTGATGATTAAAATATACAATATATCTGTTTTTTTCATTGAATTGAATCTTTCATTTTACCCAAAGTGTCGTCGATTTATTCGTCGCGGTTTTTCTAATCCAGAGTTTATTTTGATTCGTGTCAAAATACCAGCCATCTTCATGGCTCTTACGAAACGTCATTAATTCATCGAACTCTTTTAATTCATTGTCATTGTAAACTAACTGCTGTGGATTCACATATTCACCGTGAATTCGGAACAGATAATCCTTTTCAGATGGCGACCAGCTAATTTTCCAATCGTCGTTTGATTGAGTCATGGTAAAATTGACCGGTTTTTCCTGATCATGCAAAACAAAGGTTGAGGCATTATTCCTATCCGGCCAGATAGCGATGGTGATATAATTTTTTGATTCACGCCAGCCAAATCCGGTAATATCCCGCCGCACCTCCAGTGGAAGGATGGCGCCTTCCCGAATGTATACCGGGAATTGCCATAAATCGCCCTCCCAGCTCAATTCAGCCGATCCCTGCCATTTTTTAGCATCATCGCTGAAATTGTACCAGTTACCCGGTGGCAGGTAGACTTGTCGGCGGTGTTCGGGAGTGATTACGGGTGCGACCAAAAACGCATCACCGACTGTGAACTGATCTTTGATATGCCAGCTTTTTTTATCATCCTGAAACGTCCATACCAGCGGACGCACAAGTGGGGCGCCGGTCTCATGCGCTTCATGCGCAAGACTCATCCAGAATGGAACCAGCTCCGTGTGCAGCCAGGAAAGATAACGGTAATGCTGAATCGCTTCATCTGAGTACCAGTACGGCATTGCCAGTGTTTGCATCCCCGGCAGAAACGTACCGAACTGTGCCCAGCGAATCCAAACATGCTCCGTGGGCGGACGATTTTCAAAGCCACCAATATCCGTAGAAAGAAACGGCATCCCACAGAACGTCAGAGACAGGCTCGAATAGACCGACGATGGCAATCCGTTTTCAGCAAAACTGGCAGATAAATCTCCGGGCCATTTGAAATTCGTATATTTCTGAGAGCCAACCCAGGCAGCGCGGGGCAGCATCATAAAATCATTGTCCAATCGTTCGGATAGAATTTCATAAAATGTCATTTTATAGTACAAACCGTACGAATTATGATAATCCTTTCCCAATTCGCCGTTGTGTAAAATGGCATCTTCCGGCAGATACTGTCCTGAATCCATTTTATAGCCATCCAGTCCGACATCCAGCCCTTTGGCGATTTCGCTCTGCCACCAGCTTCGGGCAGCAGGATTGGTAAAATCGATGTAATGATATCCACCGGCGACCACTTCGCCGGAAGTCGTCACTTTCGGATCGACCAGCTCGCCGTCCGGTTTTTTGACGAGAAATCCATTTTCAATGGCAGCGTTCCAATTCGGAGCGGCAGAAGTCGTGTACGGAGCAGTCCAGCCCAGGACTTTTATTCCCATTTTGTGCAACGTATCGATCACTGCGCTCACATCGGAGCTAAAGGATTTGGGGGTGATGAATGAATTGCGGGCGGTCTGCCATTTGGGCTCGAACCAGGTGACGGAAACCGGAATGTCCATCTCCTGATATTTCTGTGCTGCGATGACATGCGCATGTCCGCTCTGCTGCATATCATTTGCATCCCAGGCAGATCCCATCAACCAGTACCACGGTTTGAACGCCCATCGGGGAGGCATCAACGGTTTGCCGACGTGCTGAACAAAATGATTTACCGTGCCGGCAATACTTTCGCCGGAGAAAATCGTCACATCAAACCTCGATGTCGGCGCTTCATAGACAATTTGGTCAGACTGACTCGCTCCCACGTCAAAGTTAACCAGCCCGCCATAGTTCAGGAAGAATGCATAATTATTTGTCGTTACGTAATACGGCATGTACGCGCATTCATCCGGCGTTCCGGTTTGATCCCAAATCCTGATTTTCTGTCCCCGTTGCGCGACCCGACCGTTCCACATCTCGCCGAATCCATAAACCTCTTCCTCATTTGCCAGCGAAAATGATCCCCGAATATCCGTCACCGGCGCTTCAGTTTTTATTTTAATTTTAAATACATGATTATTCATTTTTTCGACAGTTGCGGAAGCATCTGCGCCATTGCGTAGTTGCAGTTTCAATTCCGCCATCCGATCATTTTTCTGTTCGATATACCCCACATTCCCAACTGTAATCCATTTATCATTTATTTTAAAAGCCGGCGGCGCTACTTCGCTGGTCTGCATTTTACCGCTTTTATCGAATACAGTCAATTTCCAGGGATTTTTATCGATCACCAGTGAACTGCTTACAGTCCGAAAATGAATGCTATTTTTGGTTTCGACAAATAGCGAACTATCAGGTGCACGATCACAGGCATTGACGAACAGAATGATCAGCATCGAGATAAAGATTCTAAAAACGAATTTCTTTTTCATTGTTTCAGTTTCCACAGTTCACTTTCGGTGTGGGCTTCTGCCAATGTCTTCTCCAATTTCTGAACGATCTCCGGATGTTGATCCGCAACATTATTTTTCTCTTCAACATCCGCAGATAAATCATATAATTCCAATTTTCCTTTTGGACTGAAACGCACGCCCTTCCACTTAGCGCTGCGCACAGCCTGGTGAGAACTTTCTCCTTCATGAAATTCCCAGTAAAAATGGTCGTGCTTTTTTTGGGACTTATTGAGTAATGTCGGTAAAAATGAAATTCCATCGATATTATTGGGAAAACTTGTTCCTGCAATTTCGGCAGCCGTTGGTAGAAAATCCCAGAACGCTGACACGTGATCGCTCACCTGATCTGGCTCGATAACTCCTTTCCAGCGAGCAATTAGTGGCACGCGAATGCCGCCTTCGTATAAATCCCGTTTTATTCCTCTTAATTTTCCGTTGCTGTCAAAGAAGTCCGGGTCATGCCCGCCCTCGCGATGCGGTCCGTTATCACTTGTAAAGAGAACGATAGTATCATGATCCAGTCCCAGTTGTTTTAATTTTTTCATGATTTTGCCGACGCCTTCATCCAGTCGGGTGACCATTGCGGCGAAATTTTTCTCCTGCTGGCGCCAGTCCTTTTCTGAATACGGCGCATCAGTGGGGACTTCCATACCATGATCACCGGCTTCATTATTCGCATGTGGTATAGTGGGCGATAAATAGAGGAAGAACGGATTTTTCTGATTTTTTTCGATGTATGATAATGCGTCGTCCATAATCAGATCGTGAGCATATTCTTTTTTGACTGTTGCTTCGCCGGCGCCGTCTGTACGATCATTATCAACAACATTGGATAGAGGAACGCGTTCCGTATTTCGGAACAGGAATTCCGGGTAATAGTTATGTGCATGGCGCTGGCACAGGTAGCCGAAAAAGTAATCAAAACCATGTTTCCCCGGTTCCCCTTCCGTATCCGGTCCGCCAAGTCCCCATTTGCCAATGAGAGCAGTTGCGTAACCGGCTTTTTTAAGCACATCTGCCACAGTAGTTTCTTCTGCCGGAAGTGGCTTCTGTCCCATTGGATCAACCCTTGAATTCCCACGAATTGCGGCATGACCCGTATGCAGTCCGGTCATTAGAGAACAGCGAGAGGGCGCACACACTGTGCTGCCGGCATAATGTTGTGTAAACCGAATCCCCTCTGCTGCGAGCCGGTCGATATTCGGGGTTTGAATCCGTTCTTGTCCGTAGCAACCCAGATCACCATATCCCAGGTCATCCGCAAGGATGTAAATGATATTTGGTTTGCGTTTTTTAGCTTTATTACCACATGAAGATAGTAGACTTATCGTCGTACCAGCAGCCAAAGTCCCAACAGAAATGTGACTGATATTTCGAATGAATTCTCTTCTGGTTTGTTTTAGTGACATTATTTAAATTCCCTCAATTGGTTTAACATTTTCGATTTAAATTCGAACGTGATCGGAGTGAAATCCCTTTATGGCTTTCAGTAGCATTGCATAAAAAGCCTTTCCATGAACCGCCAAAACTCAAGAGAATGTCATTTTCTCTTTAATATTTCTAATCAATGGACTTATTTTCATACAAAACCACCCGCGGGTGTTTCCAGCCGATGGAAATGATATCCAAATCGCCATCAGCGTCGATGTCGCATATCTGGGTACCATCGTGGTGCTCGTCTCCGGTGTAAATGAGATGTTTCTGCCAGGACAGCGCGTCGCCATTCAGATTTTCGTAAACAAACAGGTCTGCTTCCTCAGGTTTTTTCAGATCAGAAAAATGTTCACCTACCACAATATCCATATCTCCGTCGAGGTCCATATCAGCCACATCAAGGCTCATCGCGCGTCCCGGCAGACTATCGATAACATGTTCTGTCCATAAATCAGTGGGAACTTCACCTTGCTCATACCACGCTAATTTCCCGTGAATATCCGCGGTCTCAAAGCCGATCACCACATCCAGCCGACCGTCCTTGTCCATATCCGCAATCCGATTTCGATCCGGCAATTGTTCAATTTCATTGATGGTGTGCAGCGACCATTGATCGCCGTTGCGATCTTCACATTTCAGCCACCTGGTTCCCAGATGAATATCCTGCAACCGATCGCCGTCGATATCCGCCACGGTGAGCTGCTCATCCTGCGACACCTCGCTGATAACTCCCCATGCCCATGTTTCCAATGTCGGTTCTGCCGGTACAGTAACAGCCTGCACGCCCATCCCGCCCTTATGCCAGGAAAGTACGATTTTTAAATCACTATACCAGGGAGGCGAATTTTTCAATTCATCCTGCTTACGGATCAGTGTCACCACATCTGTTCCTTGCAGAAAATCTCCTTTACCCGGTTCAATATTTTCATAAAGCTTAAAAGTGCCATCGCCATTATTTTGCGCCCAGGCAAACAGTGCGGTATTATCTTTTTCCCGTTCCTGAGTTCCGAATACATCCAAATCGCCATCACCATCAAAATCGTAAATTAAGCCCAGATTGTACAAAGGTTCGCCAATCATTTTTCTCTCCCAGGTGCCACTGGTGGTTCCGGGATTTTTATACCACCAACTGCCGGAAGCAATATCAATCAATCCGTCATTATCCAGATCACCGGGGTAAATAAAAACACTTTTGTACGGTTTCTTTGTGTCGATCACAAGACGTTCCCATTGTGTTAATTCCAGATCTTTGGCAAGCGGTTCATTCAGCCAGATATCCACCCGCGGAGAATTCCAATTGTATGGTTTTCCCAAAATATCGACATCACCGTCCCCATCCAGATCAGCCACACGGGATTCGTGGTTGCCATATCCCTGTGCGACTTCGGTCTGAACGAAATTTCCGTTTCCATCGCCCAGAAAAATGTACATGCGCGAGTCAGGATTTCGCCCGCTCAACCGCATTTCAGCACAAAAAATATCACAATATCCGTCACCATTCATGTCCACAACATCCAGACTGTGCCCGTGATCTACCGAATCAACGAGCGTCGTTTTCAACCATTTACTTCCGTCCCACTGGTACACATTTAATGGTCCCACCATATCACCGGAGGCTAAAACGATTTCCGGTCTGTCGCCCCGAACCAAATCCGCAACCGCAGAGCGGGAGCTGCCATAATCCGCATCAACGACATGCACTTCCCAATTTTCATCGCTTCTTTTAAACCAGCGTCCGCCACCAACGACGTCATCGATACCGTCACCATCAATATCGCCCTTTGCCAGTCCCTCATACTTGAAATCAACATTCCATGACCACATGACTTCGATATCCCAGGGCGCATCAGTTCCGGGGTTTTCAGGGATTTCAGAGAAATACAATTTCTTTCCCCGCTGATTCCAGAACACTAACTCATCCCTGCCATCACCGTCAAAATCACCACATAACTGATCGTGCGATTGCCTGTCACCTGAGTTCTTTATCTGCCGCCGTATCCATGTCACCGCGGGATCGAATTCCGGGTACGGATTTTCCCACCACCACAATTCATTAGTAGACGTGTCTCCTCCCATGATAATATCCTGATCCCCGTCTCCGTCGACATCCGTAAATGTGCCACCTGCTTCGATGGGAAGAATCTCAGCATCGATGACATATTTTTTCCATCCGGTGGCGATGCGTTGATACCAGCACACGGATGGCTGTGCTTTTCTGCCGCAAATTACAAAATCATTCAATCCGTCTTTATCAATATCAAGAATAAGCGAGGCGGTTTGCTGCGTCGATGTCGACGGCTTTTGAAGCGCGGCATGTTGGCTGGATAAATGAATCCAATTTAGCGGTACGAGATCTGTTTTTTGTGAACAGTTCAACAATACGCTTACTGCAAGAAACAACATAAAATTTTGAAATATCGGTCTCATAATAGTCTCCTCATTTACACCGGTTTAGAAAGATAATTCTCAATGAATAAAATCATGCAATATCCGAAATTTAGAAATCACCCGATAGATATCCATTCTCACGCAACCACTCCCGCACCAGCGGGTGGAATAACTTCTCGGTTTGAATCATGAATGAAATATCTTCTGCCTGACTGGCAAAATGCGAATAACGATCCTGAACGTAATTTTGCGGGTATGTTAGAAAACGCGTTTTCCCGAAAATCATTTTCAAATTTTCCCAGGCTGCATCAAATTGCTCGAATGCATTCATCACTGGTTGTACTCCGGCTTTGCGCTGTTCGGTATTTGCAGTGTCCATTTTTTGGAGCGCTAATAACAACTGTGCAGGTGTTGCAGAAAAATCATTGATCGCGTCGCAAATCTGCCAGTGATAGCGGTTTCGGATTGATTTGTTCTTAAGATGTCGAATCCATTCGTGATTTTGTCGACACTTCTTCAGAATTTCTCTGGCACCTTCAAGCCGATCATGATATGATTGTTTCCAGGAGCCGGGCTGTGATAAATCGGGCACATCAATGAATCGTTGTTTGTATTGTTCAAAACTTAATGCAGTTGGTGTGCTGAAATCGTGATACAGAACATTTTGATTTTTACGGCGAAACGAGGATTTGTAAAATGCCCGGGACCAGAATTTTGCTGCATCACACATATTTTTATAAACCCGGAGCACATTTTCAGCGAACGGACCAAATTCCCGCTGTTGGTAGGCGTCTTCAAATTCAGGCAGCGTTCTCCCGTCAGGTTGCCAGCTATATTCTGCCGCAGCAATGAATCCGAACCAATACGTTTCAAAATGAGGAGATGCATCATCCCAGGCTGTACAAATATTGCCGGGTATCCCGTATTCTGTCGCCACATCGA
Organism: Candidatus Zhuqueibacterota bacterium; assembly: GCA_014729735.1. GTDB lineage: Bacteria > Zhuqueibacterota > Zhuqueibacteria > Thermofontimicrobiales > Thiofontviventaceae > Mariaggregatimicrobium. The sequence goes on along the minus strand of WJJN01000117.1, from coordinate 14,006 downwards.
TGAACTTTTTAGTGGCAATGGCATGATCTTTATGCGGAAACAATTCATTACTGGTCTGCGCTGCTGTTGCGATCCATGCCTGCAATCCCATACTGCGGTACCAGTCCAGCACCCGAAGCATTCCGGGATAGCGTGCAGTATGCGCTGTCCCGTAATGCCATCTGACAAAAATCGCATCCTGCGGAAACCGCTGCACCATTTGATTCAATGTTGATAAATTGTTATTCCAGACCGTTGCTGCTTCTTCCTCGGTTTCATCCCTGCCATGTTCCACAGACTGCCAGAGCCCGGCGAATTTGAATGGCATGTCATCCCATAAAATCGGCGTTCGCCCCTGACGTTTCACAAAATCGGTGATCGTTTTCAACCAGTGCAAATATAAATCAGCTTCATCGTGTGTTTTTAGAAATTCCCGGGATAGTGAACTGTGACCCAACTCAACTTCATCGCCTCCGATATGCAAAAACCGGGAACCGGGCGTGGCTTCGATGGCGTCGCGATAAAGATCGAATTGCAGCTCGTACGTCTCTTCATTCATCGGACAGAAGGTCCACGGACTGGTGGGATTATCTCTGAGGTGCCTGTATTTGCCATGTTTCAAAATAAACGTCGCATGACCCAATCCCTGAACCAGCGGTGAAATTTCGATGCGACGTTCACGGGCATATCGTGTAAGTGCCGCCATCTCCTCGATACTGATCCCATGAGGCGCAGCAATCAGCGGTCGCCGGCGATAGCCAAGCTTATCCTCGAATTCAAAAATAATCGCATTGATTTTGTAGCGCGCTGCCCGATCAACAATATCATAATAATAGCGCATCCGGTCCAGATGATGCTTCACATCGATATGAATCGCCCGGTAGTTCATTACCGGATAATCGATGATTTTGCAGGCTGGAATTGCAATGTGCTGATCCCGTGCATCTTCCAAAAGCTGTTCCAGCGTCTGGCAGCCGTAAAATAGTCCGGCTTCGCTACGCGCTGAAATGGTGATATTGCTGTCTCGTATCTGCAAAATATAGCCCTCAGAAGATTCCGGTACATTCTGCTCTGTTCGCTGTAATATCAGAATATGCTGTCGCTGCGCCTGCTCTGTTTGTGGTAATCCCGAAAGAATGGATCCCATCACCGGACGCTGATCGATATTTTCTAAATAGATGCCTGTCAATTCATTGAATTTTAGACTATCTCCCTTAAAGAACTCAATCCTTTGCGGCGATGGAATTATTTTAAATGATTCGAAGAAATCGGCTTTTGCCGAAGCGCTATATGTAGACAAAAAGATTATTGATAGTAAAAAAAGCTTTACTGCTTTTATCATGTTTTTAAATCTTGGTTTGAATTTTCATTTTTTGAATACTGACAGTTAGACTCCAATCTTTTATCTCGCCAGGGTGGAAATGAATCGCATAAAGGCGATTCACTCCGGATCGTCGGTCTTTATATCCGAGTAGACCAACCCCGGGTCTACTTTGTCTGCACCGGATCATAGTAATAATAAACCACCGACGAATAATTCGCTGCCCGGTTATTTTTCGTGCCATGTTCGATACTGATTTTCATTGATGTTGAGAACGGAATCGTGCCCGGATAAAAACGGTACGTTGTGGTGCTGGCGTTTGTCTGCCCGTCAATCATCCGATGTCCTGTGGTTTTTGGCTCCCCAAAAAGCGGCAGCGTAAACGGATTCATCAGCCAAAAGCTGGACCAGCCACCCTGGGACAAATCTTCCTCATGTCCTGTGCCATGAAATGATGGCTCCGTCTCACCATCAATCCACATTCGCAAATCGCCTTCCCACCATTTTTTTACATCATCATGCACCGGCTCGATCGTAACCACATGACCTAATACGGCTCCGCGACCAGTGTAATCGAACAGCCGATAGTCATCACCGCCTGTCGCCGGATAGGCATGGCTGTAGCTGGCACCGAAATACCCAATTTCGGCGTCAGTTCTATTTTTGAGAAATTTCGTGGAGATACCGATCTCAAAATAATACTGCTCAATTGTTTTTGGATAATCGCTTGCATTGTATTTCATGTTTTCCAGTTCGATTTTCAGGCTGTTTTGAAAAGGCATCGGGAAATAACAATAATATGATCCCGACGGCGACATGCCGACGAACAGGCTCCTGACCTCGGTTTCGCCCAGACCGGAACCGAAAAACGAGCCGATGGGTACGGAAAATGTGGTTGATGTGTCATCATCAAAAGTAATTTTTAAATTGGTATGATTCAGCGCGAATGCGTCCGGTGTAAACAGCGGATTCAGGCGAATGAATTGCACCACGCCCTCTGCCTGATATGAAAATACATGCCGTATTTCACCAACGTTTGCACCCTCTAGATCTACCACTGTTTCGTACACAGAATCGACCTCTGCATTTTGTTTAGGATCTGCGCCGCACTTTTGGAACAAATCAATCAAGTTTTTGAAATCGCTCTTTTTCTGATAAGATGTAATTTTCCGTCCCTTTATCAAATGATAGTAAATGCCATAAAATCCGGGTTTTCGTTCCGTAGTGATCTTCAATCCTTGTGAAAATGAAATCGGCACAACAGACGAGAATCCACCGGATGATATATATCGGTCATAAACCAATGGATAAATAAATGGTGCGTATCTGCGGGCGAAAAAGCTGTCTGCGTCCACATCGATACGCAATGCTTTTTCATTGTGAAAATAAAATTTCAGTCTACCGAGAGTGAAATTCGCCGGATGAGTAAAGTATACGCCGTAAACGCAGCCTGAGCCCTCTTCATCAAAAATGACATGCTCGCCATTTTCGTCTCTGTAAATTTCGGAATACGTACCGTGAAAACCATCATCATTTCCACCGCTGCGATCATAACTGGTGAGATAAATTGCCCGGATATCCTGATAAAGATAAGGCAGATCAGATAAATTTTCAAAGAAAGCCTCGCCAGTGTGCTGAGCATTCATAATAGAGACAAAAAATAAATGTAAAACAATTAGATATTGAAGTTTTTTTTGCATCTGTTTCTATTTCTCAGTTGAGGGTGAAAAATGCTGTTTTTTTTTATAAATGAAAACATCGGTGACATTAAAAGCATTATTTACGAACAATTAGATTTACAAAATCCTTCTGTCCTGATTTTTATCTTATCACGTTAGTTCTATCTCAGCAACACCATTTTTTTGACTTCGTGAAATCCATCATAAGAAAAACGATAAAAATACGTTCCCGATGCGACGTGTGCCGTGTTCCAGTTGACCATGTAATTTCCTCCCGCATGAAATCGATTCACCAACTGATCCACAACCTGCCCGGATGAATTAATGACATCGATACGAACGTGTCCGTTTTTCGGAATCGAGTATTGTATGGACGTACTATTGTTAAACGGATTCGGATAATTTTGAGCGAGTATGAATGTGCCCGGTTTTTCTGCATTTTTCTGTGCGACATTGACCTTTGAAAATTTGCTATAGTCAAAAGGCTCATCCATTAAATGCCAGTAAGATTCATCCTGTCCGTCATAATTTCTTTGTAGATAATATGTCACCAATGGCGTTTTTTCAAAATTGGTCAGAGGTGTCTTGATTGCCGAGCCATCGGATTTCCATTCATATACCGGAATATCCATTGGATTCAGATAATCGATAAAGCCCCGTTCCATCGCCACATGAAAAAGTCCGATATTCCCTGGCTCGTGCCCACCGAGCCAATGACCGACAATATCTACATAAAACGGATTTTTGCCAAAGATGAGAATATTTGACAAGAAATCTTTTGCAAGATTATTTTTGTTGTTCAGATCAATACTGCCGTCCGAAGCGTGAGGTCCGTTGATAAAATTACCATTCCTGCCATAAATTCCCTCGATGATATGCAATCCGGGTTTTGTGACAGAGTTATTATCCAGGCAACGAGTAGCCCATGTTTCCATTCGTTGTCCGCTTAACGGTCCGTTCGGCTTATCCCAGCGCGGGATGTCTGATTTGTGACGTTCATAATTATTTTGCACGTCGCTTTCGGCAGTCGGGCGAATATTGTCTTTGGAAATGCCCTGCTTTCTCACATAAGAGCTGAGTGAACGGCAGTGCCCCTGATACTCCTTGACAATCGTGCCCTGCAGGTTTTTTGCGCATAAAGTTAATCCCATGCCGTGCGCTTTAAATTTCGCAATATTGAGTAGCCAGCTATCAGGTGTATTCACAGGTGCGACATAAGGGAGTCTATTGAAATAGATACCATCCGGAACATCAACCCAGTGAACGTTTTCAGGATCCATATCCTCGATATTGATATCGAAATTCTGCAGGTCTGCACCGGTTCGCTCGCACACGTCCCAAAAACCGCCGTGCTCCCATTCGATGTCATCACAATTTACTTCCCGTAAATAAAATTGATTACCTGCCAGTCCCAATTCCTTCATGCTTTCGATTATGCCTTCGATGAAACTCGAGTCTGTGACGATTCCCATGGTCCCTTCAATCGTATATTGCGGATTTTCTCTGTAACGCCGCGTCAAATTCGGTTTAATAACAATATTATGAGTAAGAGGGACTCTATTTTCCGCAGCATCCGATCCCAGAAAAACTGTGCGCCCGAATTCAAGACCGATTTGTTTGATAGCGGTTGAGTCGGATTTTTGTTGAACGTCTGTTTTCATGATAAAGACAGCATCCGGGTTATTTTCAATGAATGGGTGAATCCTGAAATAACCGGAATTTCCCCGAAATATTTCACCAAAAATATCAACGGGATTTATGACTGCCGCGGCGCCAATCGTGGCAGCATGTTTTATAAAAGTACGTCTTTTCATATTTATTCCTTCACGAATAAGAGGATTTTAAAAGCGATGTATTGTTGATCAGGCAATACTGCGCTTGATTTTTTGGGACTTATGCGCGCAATTCAAGTAGCAATCATACGCGTAAATATCCAGTTGATTCTGTTCTGAATGAAGCGGACCGATATCCAGCGAAATAGTGTCGTATCCCCCGACGACAGCAGTCTCCAGCAATTGACCGTTCACAGCAATTTCAATTTTGGAAATCTCTCTCGGATTCGCGCCAAGTTCAATATTTAATTTATCATCCGAATAAAATGCTGATTTTACCTTGAATTCCGGTGAATTGAATTTTGAATACATTTTTTGCGATGAACGTTCATAATTCATTTCAAAGGATTTTTTCAATTGATGAACCATTTTACCCTGAATTTTAATTCGTGCAGGATCAGTACAACCGATCCCCTTATTCGACAGCAACACAAGATGCTCGATTTTCGCCGGATCCATTCCAATCAAGAGCGCATGAACAGTGTCCACAGCCAGCGCATCTCTGCCGGCTAAAATCGTTCGCATGTTCATCAGGTTTTCAGCCAGGCTTTTTTGTTTCACTAATTTCGATATATCGGGTCCGTTCTGCAATCCGTTCAAACCATCGGTGACGACGAAATCCACCGGTCGGCACAGAAAATAGTCGTGAATCCACGTATCCAGATAAATCGGATCGTGATTGATTTTATACCACCGGTTCAATTCCAGCCGCCTGCCGAATTGGGACACAATTTTTTGCGTGGCGCTTGTTACCGATGGCTCCATCAATTTGCCGTAAATATTCGGCGGACTTGCACCCACGGACACATTCTTTAGCGCACCTGTAATGCCTGTATGCGTGTGATTTTTGAGTACCGGCAAGCTGATTACAACATCGGCTTCGTAGTATAGTCTGTTCAAATAAAATTCCGGTGAAAGGTTGGGTTTCATCGAATCCGGGTACAATCCAACGCCATTTGGCAAAGTTACTCTACTCAGTTTTGAGGAATCCCATTCTTCATAATTACCGCTGCAATTCTCCAGACAGAGAAAGGCATCGACGCCGGGGATATAATCCGGCATGTATTTAAGTTCCATCATTGCAAGTTCTGTGCATTGAAAAGCAGAGCTTTCAATGATAAAAACCTTCCCATCCGGGTTATATTTACGGACGAGCTCCACAACCGCCCGTGTCACACGCCAATCCGCTGTTACGCCGTTTGCATCCGGTATTAGTTTTTGACCGGTGGAATTTATCCAGAGACACATGATATTGGGCTTTAAAACCACAATATCGTTGTTATGAATCAGATTTTCAAATCCGCCGGCGTATTCTATAGCCTGATGTACCATTTTACGAATATCTTCGTAATTTAAATCTTCTACATGATTTTTTTCGGATTGAACAATCCCAACAGTCGACTCAGGATAAATATGATTTTTGTTTCCGGGGACAATTTTGTCAGCACTTTTGTTATTAAACAAATCGCGACGCCGTGCGAACTCCGGTTCCTTACATTTTGTGAGAAGCAATCCACCCGTGCCCGCTGCTAGTGTGCCCAAAAATTTACGACGATTCATTGGCATGAACTTTCATCTAAAATTAATATCACCTCACGAATAGATATAAAAAACAGGTGCAGATAATCGAATACCTGCACCTGTCTATCGCTCTGCTATTTCAGCAATAACATTTTCATTGTCTGGCTGAATTTGCCAGATTCCAGTCGGTAGAAATAAATTCCGTTGCTGACTTTCTGACCTAATTCATTGGTACCATTCCACGTCACCTGATGGCTACCAGCTTTTACATTTTCATTGACCAGTGTTTTGATTTTTTGACCCAGCATATTGAAAACAGTCAGTTTAACATGATCGGTATTCTTTATGCCGTATTTGATGGTTGTCGTCGGATTAAACGGATTGGGGTAATTCTGGCTTAATTGATATTCTTTTGGTGTTTCAGTGGGTTGCGAGGCGACATCTGTGGAAATTGGTGTCAATGGACCTTGTGAACCTGCCTCCCAATCGCTCTTCATTGACGGAAACCAGTTCAGATCGCCGACCGGATAGCCGTCATCGCCGGCGAGATCCCAACCCTGTTGGGCTTCTGTATTGTATTGAAAAGACAGATCAAGTGGTAGGGGCCAGGGCCACGTAAACGGATCTGCATCACCATCCGGATCCCAGCTACGGTCGGGCATTGTTTCTCCCATGCGGAATCTATCTTCATACTCGATGAATAGATCATAAAATTCACCGGATAATGGGTTCGCTAAAACCGGATCGACGCCCTCAACGTTGTTCTTGAAAAGAAAATTATCATACGCGTCAAACATTTCCTGAGATGTTTTATTGAACCAGGGCATTGTAATTGCTCCGACTGCATCATGCCAGTCTTTAATTTTTTGGGTAAAATAAACAACGTTGTTGCTAATTTCAATATAGCGATCTTCTTCAGCGACTCCCCATTCTGCTGCCAGAGTGTCTATGGCAAACAGTCCGTCGTACTCGTTACCGGGGCGTTCTTTATCAAAATTATCAACAAAATCACCTGCGTATTCAACACCTTTGTAATCTCCGGGACCGACATAACCACGTGCAAAAGGATCCACAAACAGATTATTCTTAATCACGTAATTTTTAATAGCAAACATCGGTGCAAAAATATGACGCATGTTCAGACAAATAGTGTTGTGTTCAACAACCACGTTTTCAACCAGATCAAAGCGTTTCCAATGATTTAAAAACAGCGGACCATTGACATTGAAAACAGTGTTATTCACAACCTTATAGGAACCGGTATGGTCGCCTCTGATCCAGACAAACCAGCCACCGCTTTGGTGATTAGTGGGGTGAAATGAATTGAATAACATACAATCTTTGACAAGAAGGTTTACCATCGCGGCTTCCCGGATTCTGACAAACGTTCCGTAGCCCTCTGATTTAATCACTTTTTCAATGGTGACATCAACAGAATCTTCATAAATCGAGATCACTTCTCCTCTCATTGGAGCACCATTGATTGCCCGATAAATTAAAAACAGGTTCTTTAACGTCAGGTCACCTTCTGCTGCGAAAAAATGATCCCTGTCATTTTCCGTATCCCTGACGATTCTTGGCGGTATATCGCCCTTTTCACCGACGACCTGTAAATGCCAGCCAATATTGTTGATATCGGCGTTCAGTATATAAACCCCTAATTCACCTCCCTTTAGTTTAAAAACTTTACCCTGATTGTCAGAATTAGCGACCGCTTCGTTCAATGTACCGACTCCCGGATCAACGACAACAGTATCAGGAGCCTGAGCAAAAGCAATCGATGCTATTAAACAAATTGTAATAAAAAGCCCTAATTTTGTTAACTTCATAACATTCCTCCTCAAATTCTGAGTTATTGTGAATTAATCATTATCAACATCTTTAACTTATTCGTAACTCCATATTACTCCATAGCAAATTACTTATAGATTAATTGAAACCTGTTTTTTTTAACACCTCCTTTCGAATTCACTTTCTTAAGTTTTCTGTACATTGTATTCAATGCCATGTCACTGCTCCTACTCATTACCACCTCCTTGCCTGCGCAAATATCAATGCTTTATTGAAAAGTGTACCGAATTCCCAAATGACCTTGCCAGCCGTAGTTTTCCTGGCTTCTCAGGTAATCAACGATATTGTATTTGGTAACATCAGGATGATCGGTGATATTATTAAGATCAAAAAATAGCTCAAGATCCGGAGTTACCTTTTGTCTTATTTTAAGATCCCATCTTTTGATATTATCCCGATAATTATCCTGGATTGTGAAAACCCGATCAGCTCTGGCAAGTGTATTTCCCTGATAGTAAAATGACAATCTGGCAGAAAAGCCACCAATATCATAACCAAGTGAAACATTACCCACAACATCAGCCTGTCCGATCAGTTGATTGCTGCGATATATAAGTGAATCTACTTTATCCCGATAAAAGGGAGGCGTACCACCAGTGGCGACATATCTGGGATATTTTGTTTCGGAATCAATAAAAGCGATATTAGTATTCAGAACAAGACCATTGAACGGACTGGGTAGATACCAAAATCTAGTTTGCCATTCGAATTCAATCCCGCGGACATAAGCTGTGGGTTTATTATTGATTGGTTCACTCAAGCTCCATCCAATAAAATCCCGATCCGGATTGTATCCTAAAAATTCTTCTGATGGTAAATTGGGTATACTATCTCCCCAATGTACGGTAGAACTGACTCTGTAAATCAAATCATCGATTTCTTTATAGAAACCACCTACCGTGAAAAGCCCGACCATGTTGCTATAAAACGAAGCATGTAGATCATAATTCTGACTGGTCTGAACTTTCAATTCTGGATTGCCCCGGCTGATTGAACTTCCCTGATTATTCAGATATAGTTGCGGTGAATAATCCAGATAATTCGGTCTGCGCAATGTTTTTGTTGCTGCGAATCGAATATCACTCCATCCGGTCAAGCGATATCGAAGGTGAAACATGGGCAACCATTTAGCATTGGATTGTTTGGAACCAAGCTCTTTTTTATAGCCTTGTTCCCGTTTATAACGATGCATGTGGCTACGATAATTAATATAGTATGTATCAAATTCGTGATCAACGTGCTCGAAACGCACGCCCGGAATAAATGTCAATTTTTTCCCGATATTCAATTGAGTCATCAAATATCCTGCACCATACCGCGACACATTTTCATAATCATTTGTATCATGAGGGAGATATTCTTTCATGTAAGCGGGTAATTCACTATCTTTGGAAACACTATAAAAATCGGCGATTTTTTTCATGTCATTATGATTTGAAAGCATTAAAAATCCATGCTTCTCAAGAAGATCAGAGGCTTCAACCGATTCATCCAGGAAATTTGAAAGCGCTGGATATACATCATTCACAAGATCTAAATCCCGGTCTCCAAAAACTTCATCTCGTAACAGCCGTCCTTGTTCATCATATCCACCGGCTCCCTGAACATCAGATAGCCAGTGTTCACTGTCACTCTCCCGATTATGCTGACGAAATTTTGCACCTACTTTGAATTTGCCTGATAAACTTTTTGAGATATTAAAGGGGATTTCGTAATTGATTTCAGAAGAAATTTCGCGAGCTTCGTCTGCGTTATAATTTACCCAATCACTATTCCAACGAACTCTTGACAGATCATAATCGAACATGTCAGCGATCTGATCCGGTGGCAGCATTAAGTCATCTAAAGTCCCGGTATATGCTGAATAATTGCTTTCAAATTCAATTCCCCAGCTTGTCGGAGTTTCACTCTCAGTTAACGAATGCGCAAGTGTCCAGTCGAACTGTCCACCGAATAGAGAATGCATTCCGCTTAATGAGTTTGATATATTTCGCCTTTTACTTTCAACGCGCTGATGTAAAAAATCGACTCCCCCAAGGCTGCTTTGCGGATCAGCCCTGCTTTCACGAATTGTGCGAATTTCATCGAGTTGACTGGCGAAATTCTTTATTGAAATTTTCCCGCCCGGAAGCCGGTAATCGAACACAAGAGTGAAACCGTATCGATTCCGAATCCGATCGATATTCCGTAAAGCAAATGAACTAATTTTTGCCTCACCTGGTTGATCTTCGATGTAACCTGTTGCATGTCTGTAGTTCGCATCAAAATAGTCCGTACTCCGATCATCCTGGTGCGCAGATAGTTGTGCAAAGACTCCTAACCTATTATTAAAAAATCGGTTACTGACACTCAAATCTCCTTTCGGCATACCAAATTCACTATTCAGCCCGCTGTAACCGCCTTTTAGTGCTAATTGAACCTGTAAGCCGACCGGAGCATCCTTTAAAATAAAATTGACTGCTCCCCCAGTGGCATCCCCTTCCATATCCGGAGTCAACGCCTTGGTGAGTTCAATTCCATCTAACATATTCGGCGAAATGAATGCAAGTCCAACCCCGCGAGATTCGCTCGTACTCGGCATTTTGACGCCATCAATGGATACAGTATTAAATCCGTCTGCCATTCCCCGGATAACAATTCCGTCAGCTTCGCCGCCGCTTCGTTGGATCGAAACACCCGGCAATCGTCCGACCGATTCTGCGGCATTCGCATCCGGAATTTCCTGGATTCTATCCGACGCCACAACATTCATAATTCTTGCAGAGGAAATCTGTTGATTAATCGCTGCCATCTGTCCCTCTGCCTGTGCCGTCACTGTGACTTCATCTCCTTCGACCACCACATATTCCAGCTCGAAATTCAGTTTTACATTTTCGCCGGGCATAATCTGAACTGTTTTCGACTGACTGGCATATCCGATGTATTTCGCTGTCACTGTATACGTTCCGGGTAATAAATTCGGAATGTAGAAATAGCCTTCAAGATTCGTCGCGGCGCCAAGACTCGTCCCTTCGATAAATACATTTGCCCCTGGAAGGACATCTCCGGTTTTCCCATCTTCCACTGAACCGCTTATTTTTCCGCGACCGGAACCAGATGCTTTTCTCTGATTGACTGCACTTTGCGGTACAACTGCCAATTGACCTGCTTGCGTGATTTTGAGCGTTGTCCCGGTATTATTGAGAACCGCTAACAAAGCTTCCATCGCATGGACTTCATCCATTTGAATGGTAACTCGTTTGTTTATCGGGATTAAATCTCGGCTGTAATTTAATTTTACCATGCTTTTTTCAGAAATCGATGATAATGCAGATTCGAGAGGGATGTTGTTAAAATTCACGGATATTCGATTGAGAAGCGTTGTTGGTACTTTTTTACCCCCATATTGATTTAAATCCAGAAATGCAAATTTTTCACCTGCAAAGGCAACGCTAAACAGGAGAACGATTAAAGTGACAACCAGTAACAATCTCATAATTTAACTCCTATGAATTGTTAGATATTTTTTGTCGAATACTTATTTTTTCCCCGTGTTTCTTTATGTCCGTATTGGTAATAATCGATATCAATTGCAACACATCATCAACATTGGTCTTTTTTATATGAACAGAAACGCGTTGATTAAGCACCAGCGAATCATGGACTTGATATTTAAAATCGTACCAACGTTGCAATTGTGCTAAGACTTCGTTTACACTGGCATTTTTAAAACGGATTTCATTTTTCATCCAACCAAGATACTGATCTACCTCCACCGTAACAGGCATGCTCGGTTCTTTTCCGCGCGGTAGTTCACTTTTGTTACCCCTTCGAATGATAACGGTTTTTTTGTCTTCCACGTCTTTTTGTCGTAATGAAACTTTTCCGTCAGCAACAACAACGGAAACGGTAGGATTCTCCTGCCACGCCCGGATATTAAATTTTGTACCTAATACCTGAATCCTTGCGTGGTTGGCAATTACCTGAAAGGGGCGATCCGGGTCGTGGACGACATCGAAAAATGCCTCTCCGCTTAAATACACTTTACGACTCTCTCCGAATGTTGGTGGATATTTTAATTCACTACCGGAGTCGAGAGATATTCGCGTTCCGTCACTTAATGTAATTTTTATTCGTTGACCATTTTCAACCGTAAGTGTTTTATATTGCTCCTGCTTTGCAGTAAATGGTGAACTGTCCCACGGAAATTTTGTAAATCCATGAGAGAGAAAATAAGAAGAAAGAATAATAAGTAGAAAAACGGCAGCGTATTTGTATACTTTGGTCACATAGCCGTAATACCGTTTGCTCCAATGGATAATTTTAGAATAGTCAGGCTGTTCTTTGCGAGGCGTATCAACCGGATCAAATTCAATTTGGTTTCGAATGGAATGCCACACTCGGTCCAAACTATCAGCAGGTATCGGAGTTTCCTTTATATTCCACACCTGTTTCAGATCAGCAATTGTTTTTCGAAGCTCCGGATCCTTCGCCATCCATTCCGATACCTGCTTTCTTTCTTCGTCAGTGCATTCATTTGAAAGAAATCGGGTAATGATTTTCCATTTTTCATTATTATGCATAATAATCTCCATATTACAAATTATAATTTGTGGATATGTTACCTGTTATACCCCTGAGATTGGATATACCCTGACAAAAAAATTAATTTTTTTTAAAATATTGGAATGATATCTTGAAGCGGGTTATTTAGAGATTACTTCTTGTTTAGATGGGATAATTTTTTTCGTAAATATTTCAATGCACGCATCATTTGAGTTTCAACAGTTTTTATGGATATCCCCTGAATTTCCGCAATTTCAGCATAAGTAAGCCTGTCAAAACGGTTCATACAAAAGATAATCCGGCATTTTTCCGGTAATTCCTGAATCGCATTATTAATCGAATGACGCGTCTCCTTTTCCTGTACAATGTCCAGAGGAGTGGTGCTCTCGGATTCCGTTGAGAGCTCTCTTGCAGCGTATTCTTGTTCAACTTTGTTGTGGCGGATATATTTCAAACATTGATTTTTTGTTATTGTAAAAAGATATGATTTAATATTTTTTTGTTCCTGTAGTTCAGAACGATATTTCCACACTGTCATAAAGACATTCTGTATGATATCTTCCGCGATATTTAGATCATGAACATATCGAACAGCAAATTTAAGAAGTGATTCTGCATAACTGTTGAAAAGCAATTCGAAAGAACGAACATCTCCTTTTTTTATTTTTTTAATGTGTTCAGCATTAATATATTGCATGTAATCTCGAATTTTTCATGATTGTGATCTGGAATTTTAATGATATCATTTCGATTAAATACTTCGATATTGGCTATTCGGTTCTTTCGCAGTCGATATATTTACTAACAGGAGGGTATATCGTCCGGCATTTATAGATTTTGATAATTATAACAAAAAATCATTAACTGGTAAAGTAAAACATTGAAAAGAAAAAGTCAATAGAAAAATATCATCCTTCTACCAACTCCATTTCTGTAAAATTCTGATATAATTAAAAATATCAACCGCATTGTCGAATTTAATGAATATTTTTCTATCCCTTTTTGAAACCAAGGATAAATCCGGTAGTAAATCCTCCGGTAACAGGCAGGTGAGTCGTAAGAATGGTCAGCATTTTATTTGAATCAGTAATGTGATAACTGTTCAGGAGTTCCTGAATTTTAAGCCAATTTATCACAAGAATTTCGTAATGTGCCAGCACCTGTGATAATACGAAAAGCAGACCGCACACAAAAAGTGCGAGCTTAAATATCTTTTTTATGGCGAATCCGGCAGAGTAGCCGACAATTCCTCCGAATGTGGCACTTCCCATTTCCAGT
>WJJN01000727.1 GCA_014729735.1 Candidatus Zhuqueibacterota bacterium | reverse complement strand
TCAACGCTACGGCAGATATTCTGTGCCGACGTAATCGCTCCGGTAACGATGTGTACCTCTGCTTCCAGCCTTACGCTTGACATTCCAAGTGGATCACGAATGCCCCGTTGTTCATCAACGATAAATTCCTGAGGAATGATATGCAGGATTTCGCGGTCAATAGGCATAACAACTGCTTTGGCGGCATCGATTACCCTGCGAATGTCATCTTCGGTTATCTCATTGTCTTCTCCGGCAACGGCGACCACACCTCTGCCATTATAACTCCGAATGTGATCTCCTGCGATTCCGACATATACTTCACCAACTTTTACGCCCGCCATTTTTTCCGCTTTGTCGATGGCAGCTTCTATTGATTGAACAGTCTTTTCAAGATTGACGACAACGCCTTTTCGTAATCCTTCCGATGGAACAGTACCAACGCCGATGATTTTCGGCAGCGTCCCTTCCTCGACTTCCGCGATTACTGCACAAATCTTGGTCGTTCCAATGTCAAGACCAGTAACATATTCGTTACTTGCCATAGGATTATCTCCTTTAATTAGGAATTTCTAATTTCGAACAACTACCTGTCCTCTGAACCGGACATCGATTGATTTTAAAGATAGCAATTCTTCCCGTTCACTTAACATATTATAAATCAGGGAGAGATTATACATCTTATCCTGATAATTACCATAGCCCAAAATAATCGGGATTGTTTTCTTTCTTAAAAATAACATAACACCATAATTACGCCGGAAATTAATTTCCGATATATCGTGATACAACTGCAAATTAATTTGCCGGATTGCTTTCAAAATCGTTATCATCTCCCGAATCAGTGGCGGGGCGTACAATCGTCCCAGCGAATCCGGTATTAAATTTACCCCGGTGATAATTGGTAAATCGTACAGCGCAAAATAATCATCAGTTTCGATTATCTCGCCGCTGCTGTCCAGCGCGATCAATTTCTCGTCTGATACATTGGCAATAATATCTTTTTCTGTGATTTTGATCTTCAGCGCCGATGGCAAAAAACGACTGATGTTCACATCTTCAATGAGATTATGTGTGATGAGTCGCTCTTCCACAGCACCCAAATCCATTTCAAAAATATCCTTTGATAAATCCAATTGTGCATAATTCAAAACTTCTTCATACGTTAAAACTTCATTGCCCTCCACTTTCACCTGGCTGATGAAGAATAATTTGTTTTCCCGGAACCACAATAACGTGATCACCAGAACCAGCGCGACAAGAAGGATATTCAATATTATTTTGCTTAATTTAAGCATCATACAATAAATTCATTATATCATTCACAATATTTTCTGCGGCATCTGGTTTTGCCAGGCTTTTCAGATTCTCTCCTAATTTCTGCCGTTTTGAATCATCTTTCATCAGTTCTAGCACTGTGTCTACGAATTGCCGGCTTCTCAAATCACGATCGAGAATCATCTCCGCTGCGTTTTGCTTCATTAGCGTCCGGGCATTTGCTTCCTGGTGTCCCTCTGCCGCATAGGGATAAGGAACCAGCAGCGCCGGTAATCCGCAATCCTGAAGTTCAGCAAGCGTCGTCGCTCCTGCCCGTGATATAACCAGATCGGCGGCGCTGTAAGCAGATGCCATGTCCGTGATAAATGGTTTCACCGTCGTTTGTTTCTCGTAATTGCGACAGGCTCGCTGAACTTCCTCATAATCTCTCTCTCCGGAGCCCCAGATAATTTGCCAATTCGGCATTTTTGATAGAATGTCTAAAATTCTGATCATCCCCTGATTAAGGCTATGCGCTCCCTGGCTCCCCCCGAAAATTAGTAGCGTCTTTTTATCAGCATCCAAACCAAAAGCTGAAATCGCCTTTTCTCTAGCGACAGTCTTGAGATTGCTGCGTATCGGATTTCCGCTGAAATAAAGCTTACTTTTATTCTCAAAATATTTTTCCGATTCCTCGAAACTCAAATGCACCTGATCCACAAACCGCGACAGTAGCCGGGTCGATACGCCGGGAAAACTATTCTGCTCCTGAATAACCGTTGGATATCCCAGCAGCGCGGCGATCAATAATACCGGACCACTGACATACCCGCCTGTCCCGATCACCACATCCGGTTTGAAGCGCCGAAGTGTAAACAGGCACTGATAAAAACTGATTACAAGCTGTGCCGGGATCAACAGGTTTTTAAACGTAAGCTTTCGCTGCACGCCTTTCAGCCAGATCAATTTAAGGCGATATCCCATTTGCGGAATTTGTTTTGCTTCGATTCCCTTTGCTGTGCCAAAAAAGAGAATTTCGGCTTTTTCAAACCGCTGCTCGATTTCTTTTACTATCGCAATGGCAGGATATAAATGACCACCTGTCCCGCCGCCTGCGACAGCTACTTTAATGCCTTCTGACAACTTTTCTTCTTCCCGAGTATTTTCGTGAAACGTATTTGCTCTTCTTCGTTTTTCGCGGCTTCGATAGCGAAGTGATATTTATACCGCGTTTTCGTCTTTTCGTTTGTGTAGATATATTCAATAAAATTCCAATCGCCATCAGATTCATCACCAGCGAACTACCGCCGTAGCTTATGAACGGCATCGGAATGCCGGTAATCGGCAATAGATTGACGGCAATTGCCACGCTGATAAATGCGTAGATCGTTATCGCCGAGGTGATGCCAACAGCCAACAGCATGCCCTGCTTATCCGGCGCATTTAATGCGATCCAGGTGCCGCGCCACAGCACGACTATGAACAGACTCAGGACAATGGTGGCGCCTATAAATCCTGCTTCTTCACTGATAATCGAAAAGATAAAATCAGTGAATGGCTGCGGCAGAAAATGTAATTTCTGTTTGCTGTTGCCGAGTCCCAATCCCCACAAACCACCGTTTGCGAAACATATTAATGATTGCAGCACCTGCCACGGCGGATCGATTTCTCCCCGGACCGTGTTGATAAAGGTCAACAGCCGTGCTCGCTGATATTGGAAATTCGCCAATACGAATGCGATCGCTCCGACCGAGAATATCGAAATCGATGACAGATGGTACAAATTACTGCCGCCTACGAAAAGCATGATTCCGGCGATTGTCAAGATGATGATCGCAGTTCCCAGATCCGGTTCCAGCAGGATCGGGATCAGCACAAATGCAATGATCAAAAGCGCCGGGAATAAGCCGTTGCTGAATTCCCGGATGCGTTTGCCCTTTATCGAAATGAAATATGACAAAAATATAATTAATACATATTTTGCCATTTCCGACGGCTGAAACACGAAATTCATGATTTCGAATGATCGGCGGCTGCCGTTTATTTTGATACCTTTTAAAAGAACGTAAATCAAAAATAAAACCGAAACTAACAATAGCACCCAGGACAACTTTTGCAGGTCGTGATAATCGATATGAAAGAAAATGATCATCAG
>WJJN01000116.1 GCA_014729735.1 Candidatus Zhuqueibacterota bacterium | reverse complement strand
TTTCGTACGCTCGCCTTTTATATCGAATGCATTTCCAACATACAACCGCACCTTTTCATCTTTTGGCGTATGATCGATAAAATCCTCGCCCACGAATTCCAGCGCTTCATCTGCCTCGTCCTCCTTATAAACCCGCACCTTACCCATGGGCAGCGGAATTCCCAATCCGGTTTCCTTGCTGTTTTTGAATTCCAGATTCACCCGGACATCTTCTCCATAGCGCGCGCCATTATAAAGGTATATTTTATCGATCTTTGTGGTCGCGGTTGGAAACAGTGAAATTTGTTTGATCTGATTATTTTTGATTGTAGTGCGTCGCTGCAGAGTATACAAATGATATTCGAAAAATGCCTTTTCTTCGAACTGCGGCGCCTGTGCTGATTCTGCCATCATGACCGCGCC
This sequence comes from Candidatus Zhuqueibacterota bacterium, assembly GCA_014729735.1. Classification (GTDB taxonomy): domain Bacteria; phylum Zhuqueibacterota; class Zhuqueibacteria; order Thermofontimicrobiales; family Thiofontviventaceae; genus Mariaggregatimicrobium. The sequence continues at coordinate 3,316 of WJJN01000116.1, read as the reverse complement.
TTTCCGAACCCTGTCCCTCTGTGGACGCTGCGCCAGATTTACATCGCCGGCAACGACTTTCAGTTTGGCATTTTCATAATCAGTCCCGGATTGATTTTCGATGGAAACCCAGCTATTCAATTCCAGCTCGGTATCTTCCTTTTTTGAAACTGCCACATACTCTGCATGCCAGTCGATGTTTTGGGCAAGATAGCTGACTTCAGCCTTGTGAGTGCCATCCCTGCCGTCGTTATTCAAATGCCACACCAGCGTCGGACGCGTGATTAGTCCTTCCGGCAGACTCGGAAAATCGATATTGATAACAGCGCTTGATAAAACTGACTTCAAATTCCCGGCATCCATTTGCAGCAGAATGCTGCCCCCGCGGTGACTCAGCAGCTTCCCGGTAAACGGACCATCCTGCTTCGTGAACACGGTGATGTTCTGATCGATATATTTTTCCAGCACCTTGTCCTGACTCACGAGATCGAATTCATAATTCTGCTCCAGAATCGATACATCTTCCGGCGAAGTCAGCGATTTGAAATGAACCGACGTCGGGTCGATAGTGGACGCGACATCCCGGAAATTAACTTCGATCTTTCCTTTATCCAAGTCCATTTCCCGGACATCCTTCACCAACGCCATTCGATTGTTGTAAACCGTAATCGCAACGTCATTTTCCTGTGCAATGAGCAGCGAAGTCAACATGACTAAAATTAGTGCGAATGATATTTTTTTCATAACAATTCCTCCTTTGATTTGTTATGGAGTGTTATGGAGTGCATTGACTGTGTCAATGCATAGCGGCGAAGCCGCTAAAACGCACGGTTGCTTAACAATCGCAGCCAAACAAACGGCTGCGATGGGGCTATATCAAAAGTCATTTTTTGGTGTCATTCCTGCGAATGCAGGAATCTCCTAACTTTTGATAATTAGGAGATTCCGGGACAAGCCCGGAATAACATCAAATGAGAAAATCGGACTTTTGATACAGTCCCACTCCATATAAAGCCGCTAAAAACGCACGGTGGTTTAACAATCGCAGCCAAACAAACGGCTGCGATGCAGCGACACAGTCGCTGCACTCCATATTCCCATAAAAAAGAAAAGAAGAATTTGAATCACTATTCATCAAAATTCTTCTTTTCATAATTCAGTTAATGTCTCCTGAAATCAATTAATCGCTATTGGTAAGGCTTTCAAGATTCGCTTTTAGTTTTTCGAGATTATCCTGCCAAGCCTGACTCTTGCGCCGCTCCCGCTCGATTACATCTTGCGGCGCTTTGTTCAGAAAATCTTTGTTCATCAATTTCTTTTCAGTATTTTCGATCTGCTTTTCCAGTCGGGATACTTCCTTTTCCAGCCGGTTGCGCTCGACGTCGATATCAATTAAACCTTCCAGCGGGATGAATATTTCCATATTATTAACAACTGCGCTGGCAGCGTATTTCGGCTTCTCGATATCCGCACTCATCTCGATCTCTTCAACCTGAGATAAACTTTTCAAATATATATCATTTTGCATGATCAATTCATAAGAATCTTCGCTCTTTATCAGCAGCCGCGCTTTTTTGTTCGGCGGTACATTCATTTCACCGCGGATATTCCGAACCGAACCGATCAACTGTTGTAACATTAACATTTCTTCTTCCGCCCCATTACTGAAGAGCGATTCATCGTGCGTCACCCACTCACTGACGATCAGATCAGGCTCCTCGTCCGTTTTAATGTGATGCCAGATTTCCTCAGTAATGAACGGTATGAACGGATGCATCAATTTCACCAGTCCCCGTTGAATGAACAGGCATATTTCCAGCGCTGTTTTCTTCGCTTCGATATCATCACCATACAGTCGCGGCTTGATCAGTTCCAGATACCAGTCACAGTACTCGCGCCAGAAAAAGCTGTACAAATTGGATACCGCATCATTCAATTTGAATTTTTCGAGATTTTCGGTAATATTCTTGATCAGCTTATTATAGCGGCTCAAAATCCAACGGTCGCTCAATTCAAAACGATCCGTGCGATCCATGAATTTATTCGAAGCTGCATTTTCAATCGTATCATCCTCCAGATTCAAGCCAATGAAACGGAATGAATTCCAAAGTTTATTGGCGAAATTTCTGCCGATCTCGAAACTCGATTCCGCAAGGTTGATATCCTGTCCTTCGGAGGTCAGCATCAGCAATGAAAATCGAACGGCATCCGCGCTGTACTTGTCAACCATCTCCAGCGGATCGATGCCATTGCCCAGCGATTTGCTCATCTTGCGTCCCTGGATATCCCGGATCAAGCCATTGAAATACACAGTATTGAACGGAACACCGTCCATGAATTCGAGACCCGCCATTATCATTCTCGCAACCCAGAAGAAGATAATATCCGGCGCAGTCACCAGCGTCGACGTTGGATAGAAGTATTTTAATTCCGGCGCATCCTGAGGCCAGTCCATCGTGGAAAAGGGCCACAGCCACGACGAGAACCAGGTGTCCAGCACATCTTCATCCTGTCTGATACTCGTGCTCTGGCATTTGTCGCACTGTTCCGGCGCTTCCCGGCGGACCATCATATTTTCGCAATCCTGGCAATAATATACCGGAATGCGATGCCCCCACCACAACTGCCGGGAGATGCACCAGTCACGAATATTCTTCATCCAGTTGCTGTACACCTTGATCCACTTTTCCGGGTGGAATTTAATCTTCCCGTCCTGAACGGCTTTCAGCGCCGGTTCGGAAAGCGGCTTTATTTTGACGAACCATTGCCGCGAAAGATACGGCTCCACCGTGGTGTCGCAGCGCTGGCAGTGGGCGACCGAATGCGTGTGCTTTTCGGTCTTGGTCAGCAAGCCCTGTGCACTGAGCTGCTTGATCAATGCTTCGCGGCACTTGTACCGGTCATATCCATTGTACGGTCCTGCGTTTTCATTCATCCTGGCATCACCGTTCATCACATTGATGCGCGGCAGATTGTGCCGGTTGCCGATCTCGAAATCGTTGGGATCGTGCGCCGGCGTGACTTTCACCGCACCCGTACCGAATTTGGGATCGACCATCTCATCGGCAATGACCGGAATTTCCCGCTGAAGAACCGGCAGCAAAACAGTTTTCCCGATGAGCTTCTTGAACCGGGGATCGTTTGGATTCACTGCCACCGCAGTATCGCCCAGCATTGTTTCCGGTCGCGTCGTGGCGACGGTCACGAATTTCTCGCTGTCCCTGATCGGGTATTTGATATACCACAGATTTCCGCCGTGTTCTTCATGAATCGCTTCCTCGTCTGAGAGCGCAGTCGTGCAGCGCGGGCACCAGTTGATGATGTATTCCCCGCGGTA
>WJJN01000726.1 GCA_014729735.1 Candidatus Zhuqueibacterota bacterium | reverse complement strand
GATTCGCGGAGTAATCCCGGAAATCGATGTGATTTCGGATCTGAACATCACCGATGAATTTGATCACTTGCGATTGCACCCGGATATTCATCACGTCTTTTTCCCGTTCGACTGGCGGAAATTTGAGCCGGTGCCCAAAAAGCAGGATACTGTTAAACTCATCATCGGGCATGCGCCCACCAACCGGCTGGCAAAAGGCAGTGATATCATCATTCCTATTATCGAGAAACTGGCTCAGGAATATCCCATCGAGCTGCTACTCATCGAAAAAATGAGCTATGAACAGGCGCTGCGCCAAAAAGCCCGCTGCGATATCTTCGTCGACCAAATCGGTGATCTGGGATACGGAATAAATTCACTAGAAGCACTGGCTATGGAAATTCCGGTCTGCTCCTGTCTTGCACCGGGATTCGCGGAGAAATATCCGCATCATCCATTCATTGTAGTGGATGCGCGAAATCTAAGGCATAAATTAATTGAATTAATTGGTGATAAAAAGAAGCGACAGAAAGTCGGTATTGCCGGAAGAAAATGGGTGCAGGAACACCACGATGCACGTAAAATAGTCCGGCGGATTCATGAATTAGCAGGGATTGCTTAAAATCCTATAATGAATTTTAAAAAATCCAAATAACCAAGAATCAAATTACAGATAAATCCCAAAAACCAATACACAAATTCGAAACAAAACAGTGCGCTGAAGTGCAATTCCCCTGCGCTCCATAGAGCATTTCTGAATGAGATTGGATTTATAAATTTGAAGGAGGTATACCATGGGTTTCAATTGCGGAATTGTGGGACTTCCCAATGTGGGAAAATCGACTATTTTCAATGCGCTTACATCGAAAAATGTCGATGCCAGTAATTATCCGTTTTGCACGATTGAGCCCAACGTTGGTATAGTCCCGCTGGCAGATTATCGATTGGACAAAATCGCCGAGATCATTGGCTCCGCCAAAGTAACTCCGACCACGCTGGAATTTGTCGATATTGCCGGATTGGTGAAAGGTGCAAGCCACGGCGAGGGTCTCGGAAATCAATTTTTAAACCACATCCAGGGAGTGGACGCCATCGCGCACGTCGTCCGCTGTTTCGAAGATCCCAACGTCTCGCACAGCAGCGAAAATTTGGATCCGGTCTCCGATGTGGAAACGATCACGCTTGAGCTCATTCTGCATGATCTGGAAGTTACTGAGCGACGTGTCGAAAAATTGAGAAAAGCCGCCCGTACCGGAGATAAGAAATTGAAAGAAGAGCTTGAAGTCGTGACTGTTATTCAGGAACAGCTTTCGCGCAATATTCAGGCAAAAAAAATGCACCTCTCCCCTGCCGAATTGGAACTGTTACGCGGATTAAATCTACTGACCCTGAAACCGACAATGTTTATTGCTAACATCGATGAGGATCATCTCGAAAATAATCAGTATGTCGAACAACTCTCACAATACGCCGCGAGGCTGGGTGAGAAATGCATCCCGTTTTGCGGCAAAGCGCAAGCGGAAATTGCGCAGCTCGAAGATGCGGAAAGCAAAGCCGAATTTCTGGCAGAATGGGGATTGGACGAACTTGGTCTGAACAAGATAATCGACGCCGGATATCGAACACTGAATCTGATTACATTTTTCACTGCAAATAAGAATGAAGCGCATTCCTGGACAATTCCCAACGGTACGATTGTCCATAAAGCCGCCGGAAAAATACACGGCGATTTCGAAGCCGGGTTCATCCGTGCCGAAGTGATCAAGTTCGATGATCTGGTGACACACGGTTCCGAGAGTAAATTGAAGGAAAAGGGATTAATCGGGATTCACGGAAAGGATTATGTGGTGCAAAACGGGGATTTAATTTTTTTTCGGTTCAATGTTTGAAAGTATCATTTTTTCTTTGCGCTGCTTTATCTTTTGTACCACCTCATAAGAAATTGTCATTTTTCCCAGCAATGGTTCTTTTTTGCGATTGCCGTGGCAATCGGAGCCACCACATTCGAGTAGTCGATATTTCTCAATCAAATCCCTGAAATAGCTGATTTGTTGCGGCGAATGTCGCGGATGAATTGTCTCGATACCATCGATACCGAGGTGGATCAATTCACGGATACCGGCATCATTCACATCGATTCCCGGATGGGCAATGAAACACAACCCTCCGGCGTCTTTGACAAGATTTATGGCTTCCCTTGGCGTAATTTGATATTTAGGCACAAAACAACAGCACTTGTCACCAATATACTGATTAAATGCATGCTGATAAGAACTAACAAAGCCGTCCTCAACTAAAACATCCGCAATATGAGGTCTTCCGACCGATCCGGGATAGGCTTTTTTCATCACTTTCTCGACATCCAATTTTATTCCCTGATGCAGCATTTTATCGATTATTTTTCGTGCTCTTATTTTTCTTTCTTCCTGTAAAAATTTTATATATGATAACAATGCACTGTCTTCCGCATCAAAATAATATCCAAGCAGATGCAAGTCGATACCGTTGAAAACCGTGCTTATTTCAACACCGGGGATGAATTCCACCCCGGCTTCGATGGCATAGTTCTTCCCGACCGGGAACGCGCTGATATTGTCGTGATCGGTAATGCTGATGGCTTTTAAATGATTTTCTTTGGCTTTATCGATAATTTCCAGCGGAGAATCCGCACCGTCAGAATAAATCGAATGGATATGGAGGTCGGCATTGCTTTCAATAACATCGTTCGCCTGTTTTTTAATGTTATTTCTGCGCATAAGCCTGCCTAAGATTGGCGGTGAGTATTTCAATGAATTTAAAGAGCCAGCATACGATTCAATGCTATTTTCGCGTCAT
>WJJN01000725.1 GCA_014729735.1 Candidatus Zhuqueibacterota bacterium | reverse complement strand
GCCGCCACCAGCAGGATGATCAGGCAAATTATTAATGTTTTTTTCCAGTTCATAATTTATATATCTTTTTTTAATGCGCCAAGATTGAAAAATCCAAAATCGTCGAAAAATGTCATTCAAAGTCCCCCTTTGAAGGGGGATTTAGGGGGATGTTTTATAAGTAATTAAAATAACCGACATCCCCTAACCTTCATGAGGTGGGAAAACTCGCACCTCCCCAATTACAACCCTGCATTGCATGAAGGCAATGCACTCCATCCGGAGTGAAATCCCTTCATCGATTTCACCCGTGCTGAGAGTCCCCCTTTGAAGGGGGATTTAGGGGGATGTTTTATAAGTTTTTGAAAATAACCAACATCCCCTAACCTTCATGAGGTGGGAAAACTGCGCACCCTCCCCAATCACAACCCTGCATTGCATAAAGGCAATGCACTCCGGAACCTTCGCAAGGGTTAATTTCGCTCCACATCTCTCCCCGTCTCGATCCCGCCTGCCAGCGCCCGGTACAATGCGATCCGGTATTCGAGCAGCGTCAGATGTGCCGCCAGCACATCCCGCTGAAGCTGCTGCTGGTCGGTGAGCGCGGTCAGCACATCGAGATAATCGGCGAATCCGTTGAAATATTCGATGCGCAACTGCTCGTACGTCTGCCGGGCAAAGCCGAGCTGCTGCTCCAGGCTGCGGATGCGCTCGACCTGCTTCTGTTCCAGGATCAGCGCATCCTCCACCTCCTGAAACGCCGTGAGGATCGTCTGCCCATATTCATAAAGCAATTGATTTTTCACCGCTTCGGTGCGGTCGACTTCGGCGCTGAGCCTGCCGCCGTAAAATAGTGGCGCCAGCAGGCTTCCTGTAAAAGAACGCGCCCATTCTTCGAACAGGTTGCTCGCATTTTCACTGTACGTGGATACCGACGCGCTCAGCGTCAGCCGGGGATATTGATTACTGATCGCCGCCGCCAGATCGCTGTCCGCTGCCTTCAATTCCCGGAATGCACTCTGCACATCCGGGCGCCGGCGGACAAGCTCCATCGGCACGCCGGTTTCCGGCAACAGCGGAAGTTGCGGCAGCCGCACCCGTGCACTGTCGATTTCCTCCCATGGCGAGCGACCGAGCAGCACAGCCAACTGGTGCTGCACGACCGCGATCCGGGATTCCGCGACGATCTTCTGCTCACGGGTCGCCTCCAGCAGCTCCTGCTGCCGCAGGATATCCACCCCGCGAATCTGCCCGCTGCCAAAGCGTGTTTTCAGCGACTGCAGCACCTTCTCATTCGTCTCGATTTGCTGCTCCACCAGCCACAGTTGATTCCGCGCCTCGATGACCCGGTACCATGTACGAACGATCTCTGCCGACAGCGACAGCGCCGCAGCCAGATAATCCGCCAGCGTTGCCGATGCCCGAAACTGCTCCGCATCGATGCTCGCCCGGATCCGTCCCCACAAATCCAGCTCGTAATCCGCTGTCAGACCGAGCTGAAACTGCTGCGTGTTCCGGAACTCCGGTCGCCGGACCTCGCCATCGAAAAATGATGCGATGTTCGGAAACAGCCCGGCAGCCTCCCGATCTGCGATTGCCTGCGCCTCCCGGAATCGCTGCCACGCCGATTCCAGACTGAAGTTCGATTGCAGCGCCTGCCCCACAAGCCGGTCCAGCGCCGTATCCCCGAATGCAGTCCACCATTCATCCGGCATCTCCTGCGCCCCGGATTGCGAAAACCGCTCCGGCGAGTCCAACGGCAGCGACACCCGCATCGTGCGTGATCCGCACCCTGCGAAAATCGCCATCACCAGCCCTGCGAACAACATCAGCGCACATTCGGCTATTTTTTGTCCCGTTCTCCCCTGCATTATTTTCCTTATGGCATCCTTTTTCTTGATGAATACAAACTCTTAATGAATGCAAGCAATATGCCATAACGACAAGGCACTTAATTTCAGTAACTTAGCTAATATTGCTTTTGGCTGGAAAATAAATTTCAATGGATTGTGTGCAAGATAGGGGCAGAATGAGGGGAATGATAATTTGGCGGTGTGAAAAATTTGAACGGTTTCGGGATGACTGCTGCCATCGCAGTCCCGTCGCGCAGACTTTTGACTTAAATTATTTCAAAATTTATATGTCGATGGATTAATGCAAAATGTTTATCGAGCGAAAAAAGAATCAGATCGTTCTGAATTACATTATCCAGTATTATTAAATCAGGTATTCCAACTTTATTGATTCCATTCTGTAAACATACGGTTTGATAATCTATTATGCTACTCCAATCAATACTTATGGGGATTTTCGAAATTTCATTTAATAATTCTATGACTTGTGGTTGACTTTTTAGCCTTAGAAAGGGAATTAATTCTGCGAGTATCAAATCATTTATACAAATGATGTTTAGATCAATATAATTATCTAATTTCTCCGAATTTTTGCCGCTTCTGAAATAATCAATCCAAACAGAACTATCGACTAGTAAATTCATTCCTATCTCTCATTGAATTTAAATCAATTTCGATATCTATTTTCCCTTTATAATTCCTTAAACATTTTATTTTATTTTTTTGAATTATGTTATTCAGTGCATTTTTGATTAATGCAGTTTTGGTGGGAGCTTTTGTTACTCTCATTGCTTCTCTAATCAAATCTTCGGGTATATTAATTGTAGTTCTCATTATTATTTCCTTTATTCGATGCCTACCTAACACAATACCATAATTCAATTTAAAAAAATAATTTCATAAAGTCAATAACAATTGTTGATTGTTTTGAATGTTCGCTGTAATAACTCAAACTTGTCATATAAGGCGAAGTTCAGACATCACAGGCACTGGCAGCCATTGAAGTTCCGGGAAGTTTTTTTGTTAGTCCGACTAATCGTGGATATAAAGTGATTTATTGTGCTGGTTTCTCAGTTGGAAAGGTCAGCAATATGAGATAGCGTTTCCGGATGCTATTTCACAAGATGCAACAACGTGATCACCTGTTCGTTCGGCATGCTTCTGCCCTGCTCCCAATTCTCAAGCGTCCGGCTTGAAGTATGTAAATATCTGGCAAATACCTGCCTGGACATTTTGTACTATTTTCTGATCTTTTTAATTTCGTCCGGGGAAATTGCTAGCTCTTTTGGAATCGCTACCTTGTGGCTTTTTAGCGTCAGTTTACCCTGATCATGCTGTTTTGCCTCTGATAATGCCGATGATAATTCAGCAAATAAATCACGTTTGCTCATTGCGCCACGCCTCTATTAATCGCTTTAATCTTAATGTGGGAAATGATAATTTTGGTGCTTGAAAAATTTGAACGATTTCTATACGAAACATATTTTCTTAAGAGTACTTCAGGATAATAAATTTCACCTCAACGAATCCTTTTGAATATAAGGACTTAAGTTATTTATTAATATTAAAATATTTGTCCTTTACACGCTGCATCAAAACATCAATCACTTCTGATAATTTCTTTTCTCTAAGATTTAAATCAGAGATTCCATCGACACTTTGTACTGAAAGATTCCATATATTACCAAGCTCTAAATGACTTTGTTTTACTTCTGCTTTATTACGATAATATTCTTCTCTATCTTTAAAAAGACGTTGAATAAAAATAACCAAAATGTCTGCAGCGATTGTAATTGAGCCTGCAACTATTTTATTCTGGAATAGTAAGATAACTCCAACAATTATTATCAAAAAACTAATAGTAGCGAAACTGAACCAAAGCCAAAATGATATTTTAGCTTGGCTTAATAGTGTTTTAAAATCATGATCTAAATGTGATCTAAAAAATTCGATACTTCTATTAAATTCTTTATGTCTTGCATAATCGTCAGCAAAAAAACCAGTTGGCTTTGCCAACTCATCATTTGTCATTTGAGTTTCAAATACAGATTTAGCTTCATATGATGGAATCTTAGATGCTATAGTGTCAAATCCTTCCAGTTTAAAATCTAGATTTCTACTTTTACCTTCCTGAGCATCAACAAAAATTTCTTGTATTGTATCAAATGCATCTTTTGCAGACGGTCTCTTATCAGAATCCTTAGATAGCAATCCCAAAAATAGATTAGCAATTTTTTCAGGGAGTTCCTTTTGTTCAAAAATGAATTTACTAATTTCTTCGGTTCTTACTTGATTGACTAATTCCGATATATTATTTGATTTATATGGAAGTCTGCCGAAGATCATCTCAAAAAGGACAACTCCGGCTGAATATACGTCCGCTGATGTAGATACATTCAAGCCTTCTATTTGTTCTTTTGGCATATAAGCAATTGTTCCAACTAATCCACCTGTCTGGGTGATATTCGTCTCATTAATAAGTGACTTACCTGTATTAAAATCGGTTAAAATAGCTCGATCATCGTTATCTCTTATTATAATATTTGATGGTTTAATATCTCGATGAATAATACCCATTGAATGAATATAGAACAAAGACTCGAAAATATCCGAAGAATAACTTAGTGCCTTATCAATCGTAACTGTACTAGATAATAACTTTTGAGATAAATTTTTGCCTTCAATATATTGCAAAATTAAATGAATTTGTCCATTGTCAATAAATACATCATAAAGGCTTACAATTAATGGATGATCCAGTTTGCCAAAAATCTTAGCTTCTCTCTGAATACGTGCAGCCACAGGCTTACTTAACGATTTTGGAAATATTTTTATCGCAATATTCCGTTCCAGCGCAACATCATGTGCTAAATATATTTCACTAAGTGTGCCCCTCCCGATATTTTCTATCACTTTGAATCGATTTCTAATTATTTCTCCAATTTCCATTTAATCTCTCGACTTTAATTATAAAAAATTAAGTAGTTAATAGATATTACGATTCCCTTCCAAGAATCGTATATGGCAAATTCTAATCATACACCTCAAGTATTCAACTCGATAGTTAACTTTTAAAATTGATTATCCTATTAATCAATCTAATGCTCAGACCTCAGCCTTTTGTCAGAGAAAATTCCCTGTATGGATTCTCATCTCCAGACTTCCACCCGCTTCGGTATCGTGTCCGATGAGCTTCACACTCCGTCAACTATGAAACGGTAGCAAGTCACCGGAAGCTATTGTCAGGAACATTGCCGGTTTGTTAAAATAACAGTTGCTCTATCACAAACACTCAATTATACGGTTTCATGTCGCATTATGACAACCATACCTGGTTTTGTCGAGCGTCAGGAGAACAAATACAATGTATGGTTTGTTAGAAATATTTGTTCAGTTGTTAAGTGTTAGATTAACTTCCCTATGCTCCTCTACGTATTAAATACTTTCCCAGTGTTATTTGATATGGAATACCTTCATCCTTAAGAATATCTTCGAACACACTTATTGAATCTTCTACAGGAGATTCGCCATATTCTTTTAAGAGATGTAAAACTCTCTCTTTGTCTTCTTCCCTAACTGCTAAAGCATAAATCCACCGTTTACCACGATTAAATAGATGACATCGACTATGCTGCCAATTTCCTTTGCTGTCCGCGATAGGCTGATCTTCTAACTGGGGTGCAAGGTATAGTCCATGAAGCGATGTCACTAAAATGATGTTCCTTCCAGGAATAGCGCCAGTACCAACGACTTCAATGTATTCTTCATTGACTTCTGTTTCTGTTGGTGCAATGATTTTGAAGGTATTTGGTGGCATCTTATTAGAAGCGTGAGTTAGTTGTGAGACATCTCTAACCTCTATAAGAGTATCTTCTGAAATTTTAGTATCTAAATATTTATTTGCATATTTTAAGAAGCGCTCAGAATTGTACATATAGAATTGATCCAGTTTCGCTTCATGTAATATTTCGTCAACTAATTCTGGGTGAGGCCCTATGGTATTATTCCCTATTTTGAGCCACCAATCTTCCTTGTCGTCATCGGTCACGAAAACCAGTGCGTTTATTCCATCATCATTGGCAAATTCAATTATTTGCTTCCAAATGATGAAGTCACCCAAATTGCGTTGATATCTAATTCCGCCCCATAAGAACTCACCAATTTAGTCTTTATCTTCATAATCCTTAAAGCCAGGTGGAATTTTGTTCTTACAACGATCTTTTCCCTCGTTTTTTAGTTTGTTGAGTATGTCTTGATTTTTAGGTGGAATACCAACTCTACCTGTGAACAAATGTTCAATTTCGTCTCTAATATGATCATCGTCAGTAATACCTTGTTGCTTCTTTATTATTTCTTCGATGTTATCTAAAAATTTATCTGACAACTTATCTAGCTCTGTATAAAAAGATCCTATGTCAATAGGGAAGTGCCGTTCTCTTATATTTAGCTTAGAAAACTCACCAGCCAAGGAGGATGAGATATTTTTCACCGGTTTTTTAATTTTCCTAACTAATTCTTCTTGTTTTGAGATGGTATTGAGTCTATTTCTATAGAATTCAAGCCCAACATGATAAGGGATCCAAATTCTGTCATTTAATTTCTCTAATACGTTCAGCAGACTGTTCCTCGCAGTTGATTGGAGACGGTATAGATTCAGAAGAATATTTGAGTCAAATACAAAAGTTGCTTTTTCCCAAAGTAGTTTAAAATCATTACCTGAAGGTTGTTTGTAAGCTTTATAAGTCTTTTTCATAATTTTAAATTCAATTCACTTCCAATTTTTGATTTACTATGTTAGATGATTTCACTATTTTTTATTTTTCTAACAAGTTCTACGCAAATCTGTATGACATGAACACTGAATTTACAAAAAACAATTCATAAAGTCAATAAAAATTGGTGTTTTTAAAAAGTATTTCTTGTAGATGTTCTGTAGTAATGCGAACTACATTCTGTCACAATTTGAATATTACATAGAACAAGAACGTCTCAAATATTTTAATAAAATCATAGAGTCAATCAGTTTGATGGCATTGCTGCTATTGAGAAAATTAAAGATCAAGAAAAGTAATGAGCAGTTATAGGATAGATAATCTATATCAAAGGTATTAAACGAATCGTAAAATATCACCCTCAAAATATGGCAATAATTCATTTTCAAGAGCGAACCACTCCATTTCCTTAAAAACTGTTTCACTGCTTTTTTAGTTTTGGGCTATCGCTAATGTCTGGTAGCGCGAACGAATTCGTTTTGCAAACGCTGTCAAAAAATCCACCAAATGCCTAAATCACGTAACTCTTCAATAGCTCGCATGAAAAGCTAAGCCCGGCTTTTTTATCAACACCGGGCTTAGCCAAAGTCCGCAGCTAATCTATCGAATCAATGTCACTTTTTTCGTTCGAATCGCGTTCTCCGCTTCGATGCGAACGATATATACGCCGGATGCAACAGGCTGATAAGAGTCGTTCATGCCATCCCACAGGATGGTGTGCAATCCGTTTGGTTGATAGCCTTCGTATAATGTTCGGACTCTTCTGCCAAGCAAATCCACGAT
>WJJN01000724.1 GCA_014729735.1 Candidatus Zhuqueibacterota bacterium | reverse complement strand
TAAAAGGAATAAATAAGGGGAAGATAAAGTCTGAGATTCGCAGTCTGAAAAAAGAAAGGGACAAAGCTCTGGAAGCGCATGATCACGCCAAGTTAAAAGAAATACGCAAAGAAATCAAACACCGGAAAAACAAATTACGCCGGGCTATGGCTTAAATTAGATAAATAGAAATCGCGGGCTTTATTAAGATTAATACCTTTGATAAAGCCCATTTTTAAGTATAAGTGGATTAGAAAGAGTTAAAGAGCATCTTATTTAAATTGAACTATTCAAACTCCTTACCGTATAATATCATTCCAGTTGCGTGTTTAAAGTCTATCTGGAATTTATGAGGATTTTATGATGAAAAGCTACTGTCATATTCTGCTTTTTGCCATTTCGATTTTTCTCCCGATTGATATTTTGAGTGAAACATATACGACAGGATTATTTCCTCTTTCTGTTTTTGCAGAGACCAATCAGAATAAGAAAATATATACCGAGCCTAAAACAGCCGCCTGGAATTTCATCGAGAAATATTGCCCTGATGGATTTTATGTATTGCAGCAATATTATAGCGCACCATCTCAATTCGAGATTTGTGAAGTAGAGATTTCGTTGGGCGAACATCTTGATTACGGAAAATATATACATGGCAAAACTGAACAGGACATCATTCGAGCGCTAAGCACCATCGTTCATGAAGTAAGTCATGGCTATGCAAGCCGCCTTGCGTGGAAAGCTCTGCAGGATCAAAACATTGCAGTTTCCATAGATGAAGGTTATTCCTATTATTATCTGGGCGATCGTCATTCGATCCTTGTAAAAGAAACGCCTGTATTTAAATCGCATGAAATTCATAGAATATTTCCCGCAAAATTACAAACCAATCGCTACGAGACCTATATTCATCCGTCCGATCCGATGATGGGCACGCAGCAGAAAGGGATTTACGGATTGCTGGACGAGCTGGCTGCGTATTATCACGGCACCAAAGTGAGCATTGATTTGTATGATTATTATAAATCGATTGATTCGAATACCGGTAGCGAATGGCTCGACTTTCTGGAAGGAGTCGGCGCCACTTATTTTGCGTATAAGGAATTCAAACTGTACATACTGCAATATCTAATTTACGCAGAGCAATATCAGCCGGATATGTATCGCGAAATAATAGATAACCAGCCGTTTGTGACAGCCTTCCTTATCGTAAATGAAAAATTCGATAACCTGATACAACGATTTTACGATCTCAAGGATGAGCTCACCAGCGTGCTGCAACAAAAGGAGATCGACGTTTACGAGGAAAATGATTATCTCTTTATTGGTCCGGAGGGAAGAAAGATGTTTCACCAGGATTACGAGAAATTGCAGGCAGAGCTGCAAAAGGATCGATATAGACGCCTGATGAATAGGTTAAAGCAGCGTTCCCTTGAACGTTTAAATCGATATAGCAATTAGGTCACGAACATAAAAAACCTCAAACAATCCATAAAATCAGCGCATTCAAAAGATACAACAAGTTCACCGATGCGTTTTGCTCCCGGATACCACTCAGCTCTGAACGCCCTGTCTTCATTTTTAAAGTGAAGTTCCATCCTGTATGGCGATGAAAATTTGAGCGGTTTAAAATCCGAAATCCGTTTGAATGCTTTGCCAACTCCTTCTTTGATAAGTCGCTGCGCCCTTTTCGGATGCAAGTTCAACGCTGCCTGTCCCAATCCTTCTTTGACCGCCACGGTCTCGATTTCACCGAAAATTTGATGCGCCTGCTCTGTCAACGCGCGATCGCCCGAGACGAAAATAACCGGTACACTGTGATATCCGGCAATCAGAGCGTTCCATCCAAGCTCAGGCAGAGATTGATCATTGACTCGCAGGTCGAGAATCTGTCCCGACATCGTATGCTTCAACGTTGCGTTTGGAGTTCCTGCTTTTGCGTGATAACCGATACATAGCACGGCATCGAACGAATCATCGATGCCTTCCATCATCAGGTACGGTCCGCGAGACCATTCCCGCAGCAGTTTGGCATTTTCATTGAGCATGTCCGGCACAAGATTACGCGCCGAAGCGTGGGCATCCCGCACAACTATTTCAGTGGCGCCTGCTTCCAGCGCTGCTTCGATGGCAGCATTCGTCTCTTCGGTCATCAGCTTTTTGAAATAATTATGCTCCGGCTTTTTCTCATCTGTCTCGTCCCAGTGGATCACGCCGGTGATTCCTTCCATATCAACAGAAATGTAAATTTTATGGTTCATTTATTTCTCCTGAAGTAGGTGAACTATATGACAATCTGTGTCATCTGTGAAATCTGCTGTTATGCATCGTTTTAGAAATTTAAGTGGAATGATGCTCGAGACTTGGAATTTTTTATCTCAATTCCAGAATTATCATCTCCCCAAACCGCCTCATCCCCTCCATGATTTGCTCCGGCGTCACCAGACTGAAACTTGCCCGCATGCAATTCTGAAGTCCATTTTGCGTGGAAAACGCACTTCCGGGAACCAGCAGCACTTTCAGATCGCCGGCGTATTCGTCGATCATTCGCTGCGCGTTGCATTTTTCCGGCATTTGGAACCAGATAAACATGCCCTCTCCGGGGATATTAAAGGTCACTTCTTTGGGCAGATATTTTTGTGCGGCGCTGACCATTGCATCCCGGTTCGTTCTGTAAAGTTGGCAATTCCCGCGGATATGTCTCTGGAATTCACTAAATCCAGTTTCTACAAGAAATTGCAAGAGCACTTCCTGAATGAACATGCTGGTATGCAGATTCGATGCCTGCTTGAACAGCACGAATTGCCGGATGATCTCCGGCGGTCCCGATGCATATCCGATCCTGAGTCCTGGCGCAAATATTTTGGAGAAGCTGTCCAACCGGATGACACGATTTTCGGTATCCAAGGACTGCAATGTCTGAAGAGCGGGTGTATCTTCCAGTTTCACTAATTGATAAGGATCGTCCTCTAATACCAACAGATCGAATTCATTGGCTATGCGGATCAGATGCTCCCGGCGTTGCTGCGATAACGCCACACCGCCGGGATTGTGTCCGTTTGGAATGACGTAGATGAATTTCGGCAGCCGCTCGCCATTGGATTTTCGTTCGGAAAGTTTCCGTTCGAGAATTTCCATGTTCATTCCATTCGAATCCAGCGGGACCGGGATGAAGTTTTTGCAAAAAGATTGAAACGCAGACAGCGCACCCGGGAACGTCGGCTCGGAAACAGCGATGAAATCATCTACATCCAGAAACAAATACGCCATAATGAACAAGCCTTCCTGCGAGCCGTTCAACACGACGAATTGAGATACGTCTAAAGCAGCGCCGTCTTTGAATTCCTGCCATTTTACCAATTGATTTATTAAACCGGCATGACCGTCCGAAGGACCGTACTGTGCTGCGCGAACCACCTGATCTTTTTCAATAGTGACGGAGCGACCGTTCTTGAATTCGATATTTATTTTGTCGAAAACAAACGTATCCGGATTAGGATACCCGCCGCCAAGCGAGATCATACCATCGATTTTCAGATATTTGAACAACTCGCGGATCGTCGCGGGCGCTTTGCCGCGTGCCCGGGTGGCGAGTCGGGATTGGATGTTCATACGTTACCTTTTTCAAAAATTTAAATTCGAAAAATGTGATTTGGTACTTGGAATTTCATCACATTAACTTTGAAAATACTTCCACTATTCTATCCATCGTCTGATCAAGCTTGTCATCGATCACCTGCCGCGCCGGATCGGCATCGTACCAGTCGACTATTTCATGGACGCCCTGGTGGAACGGGATCTTCGCCACGAATTCAGGCACGAAGCGTTTGATCTTCGTATTGTCGAAAATCATGGAATGCTGCTTGTCTCCCAGCAATCCGGCGCCCCATTCTTTATCGAAGTGATTGATGATCTCCGAAGGCACGTGCAGCATGTCCGGCTTGTCAACGCCCGCGGCATTTGCAACCATGGTATAAATCTGGTTCCAGGTGAGCGCTTCATCCGAAGTGATGTGGATCGCCTCGCCGATGGCTGCCGGATGTCCCAGCAAGCCGACGAATCCCACTGCAAAATCCGCATGATGCGTCAGCGTCCACAGGGATGTGCCGTCGCCGTGCACGATGATTTTCTTATTTCGGCGCATCCTGTTTACCGTGGTCCAGCCGCCGCTGACCGGCAGCTTTGTCCGGTCATAAGTGTGTGAAGGACGCACAATCGTCATCGGGAAATTATCTTCGCGGAAAGCTCGCATCAGCCGGTCCTCACAGGCAATCTTCTGCTGCGAGTATGCCCAGAACGCATTATTCAGCGGCGTGGATTCCGTGACCGGCAAATATGCCGGTGGTGTTTGATAGGCAGACGCAGTGCTGATGAAAATGTATTGTCCCGTGCGACCGGAAAATAATTTCAGATCGGTTTCCAACTGCTCCGGCGAGTACACGATCCAGTCCACAACCACATCGAACATTTTATCTTTCAAAAGGGACTGTACTGATTGAAAATCCCGAATATCGCCGCGGAGCTGCTTCACGCCATCCGGAACGTGGCGCGCCGTTTGTCCGCGATTCAAGTGATACAGATCGATTCCTTTTTCTATTGCCAGTTTCGAACAGGCGGAGCTGATCACACCTGTTCCGCCAATAAATAGTACTTTCATATAATGTTCCTTTTTTTTTGAAAAGTCCCTCTTTGAAGGGGGATTTAGGGGGATGTTCTTAATCCACTGTTTCTGTTCAAGCATTATTTAAAATATTGCACACCAATTATTGCGCCGGCAGCCTCAATTGCAGCAGCAGGGTTTGATAATTGTGCCAGCCTTTTGTATAATTTCCCTTATTCTTGAAATAATATTCAAACGTCCTGCCGATACCAAACGCCACCTGCACCAGTTTGATGTCAAAATTGATCAATCCCGCAATTCCGATGGAGCCGCTCTGCGAATCTGCCAGACGATCCAGATTGGAAGTAAACGTCCCCAATCCGAAAGAGATAGGCAGGAATTTTTTATAATTGTCCTTTTTACGGATATACCACAGCGCATTCACGCCCACGTTGAACAGCGACGCCCGCAGCGAATCATCTTCAAAAATATAGACGCTCTGCTGAAGCGGAGTTACGACATCCAATACTGATTTGAATCTATTGCCCTGAAGCACGACCGTGTGCTCCCAGGCGTACGTATCATCCCGATCCGCAACTTCTTCTTCCGGCAGACCGGGCGAATATTTCTCCAGATCGTGTTCGATGCGCAAATGAATGGAATCCCATTCCTTCAGGCGGATGGAGCCGATTCCTTCCTTCTTTTTAAAAAAAATACGCACCTCCGGCTTGGTTGTGCGGATGCGACTGGTAAATTTTTCCCCGCGCTGCTTGCCCTGGTCGTCAAATAATTTGGCTTCGATTTTCAGATATTGATTTCCGTTAACCGGCGTATCCGTATTGATCCTCAGTACGAGCGGATGCCTGACATTCGGATGTGGAATGTATTTTACTCTGGCGCCCTTCAAATAAAGCGCGGTCGATGAACCGTCCGGATTGCTCAATGTCATGAAATCTTCTCTGGAATTTTTGACCGGCTGGTTGTATTCGAGAAAATCAACTGTCAAAATTTTATTATTGATCGGTGTGTAAATAATAGAATATTCCCGGGCTTCGATGCTGGCATCGATTTCCATGTCAAATTCAAAGCGATCCGTCATTCCGTCGGTATATGTTTTACGCGGCTCATCGAGAATGACGCCCTTGCCATCGAAGAATCGAAAATGATCTTGCGGAAATTTGATCACCGGCATGTCCTGTATTTCCAGGATCACCCGGTACTGCTGCTTTTGGCGGGTAGCATACGGTTTGTCCTCTTCCAGTTCACGCAGGCGGGGATCCTGCGAAATCCATTTTGCGGAGACGATTTTAGGAATCTTTCTGACCCACACCGGACCGGCGTAAGTCGCCGCCCGTGTTGCCAGACGCCAGTTCCCCTGATGACTGAGCTCCAGTTTCTGGGGCTCCTCTAATTT
>WJJN01000115.1 GCA_014729735.1 Candidatus Zhuqueibacterota bacterium | reverse complement strand
TCCTTGGTCGGGGAGTCGGTAGCGGTGATTTTAATGACGATGATGATTTTCACTGGGCAGAGTTGACAAAACCAATTCTGTTGATGAGTAATTTCACAGCAAGAGCCAAACGATTGAGCTGGATTCGTACTAATTCTCAGATAAATATCGAAAAAATCGATACGAGTTTTGCCAAAGTTGAAAAACCGAATGATCCTGTTTTTACTGGTCTGAATCTCCTTGCTGACAATATTATACCGTATACGGAAGGTGTGGTATACCCAGTGAATGCTCATAAAGATTCAGTGGGCATAAACGGCGAAGTTGTCTTGTCACTGGCAGGAATTGGCACTGCTTATGATATTGACCTGGATGTCGGCATGTACCGAGATACGCTAGATATGGCTGAATTTGAGGACATAATTCTTATGGCGCGCTGGATGCCGGGTGATTCCATGTATACCGGTAAAATTGA
This sequence comes from Candidatus Zhuqueibacterota bacterium, assembly GCA_014729735.1. Taxonomy (GTDB): domain Bacteria; phylum Zhuqueibacterota; class Zhuqueibacteria; order Thermofontimicrobiales; family Thiofontviventaceae; genus Mariaggregatimicrobium. The sequence goes on along the minus strand of WJJN01000115.1, from coordinate 4,071 downwards.
CGATTATGTCGCTGCTGTGCCTGCTGGTCATCGCAGCTATATCACTGTTGGCGGAGAAACTTTTGACTACGATGCAAATCGACAAGCGCGGAAATATTACGCGTTGACTGATGTTATGAATCAGGTATTTTTAAATGAAGTAGAGCGTTTGCTTCTGCTGCCTGTGCCTCCGCCGCTGGAGAAAAAACAAATCATGTTTTTGACGCACAATGACTGGGTCTATTATCCTGAAACCGGCACAGAACCCGCTTCCGGTCATTATGCAGATTCGCTTTATGTCGCTGACTTGCGAGATGCCGGTTACGACGTGATTGTTCCGAACTATGAAGATTACAAAACCCTTGGTCAAGCTCAGATTGACTCCCTGATCAATGTTGATCTTATAATTCTCGGTCGCGGTGTTGGCAGCGGTGACTTCAATGACGATGATGATTATGTCTGGGAAGAATTGGGAACACCAATTATGCTGATGAGTAATTTCACAGCCAGAGCCAAACGATTGAGCTGGATTCGTACTAATTCTCAGAAAAATATTTCTTTAATCGATACCTGTTTTGCCAAAGTTGAAAATCCGAATGATCCTGTATTTTCCGGACTTGATATCCCCGCTGATAATGTGATTCCTTATACGAAAGATGTTGTGTATCCCTTGGTCGCTCATAAAGATTCAGTGGGCATAAACGGCGAAGTCGTTTTATCGATTGCCGGAATCAATACAGCCTATGGTATTGACCTGGATGTGGGGATGGTTCGGGATACAATTGATATGGCTGAACTGGACGATTTCATTCTTATGGCACGCTGGACACCGGGTGATTCGATGTATACCGGTAAAATTGATGATTATGTCGCTGCTGTGCCTGCTGGTTATCGCAGCTATATCACTGTCGGCGGTGAATCCTTTGACTATGACGCAAATCGACAGGCGAGGAAATATTACGCGCTGACTGATTTCATGAAGCAAGCGTGGCTTAACGAGGTAGCGCGAATGGTTCATCTGTGGATGCCTTCGGAAATAACGCCTCCATTGTCCGTTGATGCCGATGTCTTCACTCCGGATCAATATTCCCTGAAGCAGAATTATCCGAACCCGTTCAACCCCGAAACCAAAATTATGTTTCATCTCGCCAAACCGGGACGAACGACAATCAAAGTCTACAATATTTTGGGACAAAAAGTAATGACTTTGATGGATAAGAAGCTTTTAGCCGGTCCTCATACAGTAACTTTTGACGGTAAGAATTTTACATCAGGAATGTATTTCTACAAGATTGAATCCGGTGATTTTACTAAAGTGCGTAAGATGATGTTGATGAAATAGCATCACCGTGCATGATTTAAAATATCAATTTTTTTCAAAATGATTCTCCCTGTCCTTCTCAATGATCAGGGAGAATCATTTATAAAATGTTTGCTAGTTGCAATTTTAAGTATTTAATAAAATTTAGGAGGGCTTCAAAAATGTTGTCTTACAAAAGATATACAGTGTTTGCAATAGTGTTTGTTATGGTATTATTTCTATTGCAGACTAATGTATTCGCGCAAAAAAAATGCATTTTCTTTTCTACGCAAGCACCCGAGGAAGACAGAGATAAACCATTGGTCACTAAACTAAGCGAAACTTATACGGTCGAAGTCTATTCCATTGACGATCTCGGCGGATGGGTAGATTCCACTTTATTACATGAATATGATTTTGCCTTTGTTTCCGAATCAATCGCTTCAGCGAGAGGAGGAGGGCTAAAAGGTGGTCCTATTCCTGTATTCAATATGGAATTATGGGGCAGCAAATGGGATATAATGGGTTGGGTTCCCTATAATTGGAATCCCGATTATTATGGAACAACCGGCGATACTGAAAACAAGGTTATGATTATGGACGGAAGCCACCCTTTGGCTGCCGGTTTTTTCACGGGTGCAGAGGTCGAAATTGTGACACCGATAGCGGGATCCGGAGCTTTAACGTATTCAGTGCCTCAAATTGAAATTATACAAATTGGGGTATTATCTGCTGATCCAAACAAAACAATAGTTTTCGGTGTCGAAGCGGGAACAGTGCTTTATAATGATGTCAACACAATCGACGGATCGTTAGTATCTGAAAACAGAATTGCCTGCGTTGGCGTGATGGCTGGATTAAATGGAAATATTACAGATGATGGCTGGAAATTGATCCATGCAGGTATCGACTGGATAACAGAAGGTGGCGCAAGCGCAGTAGAATCAGAGAGCAATTTAACACCGAGTGAATTTAGGTTGGAACAGAATTATCCCAATCCGTTTAATCCCTCGACTTCAATTCGTTTTACGCTGAAAGAGGCAGGAAATGTGACATTAAAAGTTTTTGATTTATTGGGTAATGAAGTCGCAACCCTTATTGATGGGGATTACAAATCAATCGGCTCACATACGGTAAATTTTGACGCGCACAATTTGACTTCCGGTGTCTACTTTTACAAATTGGAATCGGGAAATTTTTCTGCAATAAAGAAAATGTCGTTGGTTAAGTAATGTCAATCAAAAAATAGATTTACCGATTGCATTTTAAAATTAGGAGCTGTATCAAGGGCTGATTTTCAGAAATGAGACAGAACCGGAGTAAGAATTCCGAGGTGGTGATTGATAATTTTTCCTGAGGCTTATATTCGGATTTTTGGTACGGCTCCTTTATTTTTACTTTCAGATGATTGTTGTTTTAAGCTTGGCATAAAGGTATAACCTATGAAATATTCCAAGAAGTGTTTGATATTTATTGTTCTTGCATTAGTGCTTTGCCCTCTATTAATCAGAGATGGTATGTGTATTGATATTATCCTATACAACGGCAAGATTATTACCGTGGATAAAGAATTTTCAATTGCAGAGGCGATTGCTATAAAGGGTGACAGAATTGAAAAAGTTGGTTCAAGCTCTGGAATATTGCCATTGGCACATCCGCATACCCGAAAAATCGATCTCAATGGGAAAACGGTTTTGCCTGGCTTAATTGACGCCCATCTGCATCCAATCCAGGCATCAACAAGTGAATTGTTCGAAGAGATACCGGATATACAAACACTTCAGGAGTTGCTTGATTACATTGAATCTCAAACAAAAATGAAGGAGCAGGGAAACTGGATATTTCACCCCAAATTTTTTCCGACACGAATCATTGAGATGCGCCAGCCTACAAAAGAGGAGCTCGATGAAATCACACCCAACCATCCGGTATTCCTGAACGGCAGCTATACAGGGATGATCAATTCCTGTGCCTTGAATCTGTGCGGGATCAACATAGATAACGGGCATCCGGGAGTTTTGAAAGACTCCCAGACAGGCGAACCCACTGGCATTATTCGAGCCTCAGCGTTCCCATTGATAAAAAAATATATGCCGAAACATGAAATAAGCTACGAACAGGAGCTGGATGCATTAGAAGAGATGTTGAAACGCTACAATCGTGTGGGATTTACAAGCATTACCGATGGCGCTCAAAGTCCAGCCGGGATTAGAAGGTACCTGGATCTGTGGTCAAGCGAAAGGCTTCCTGTTCGAGTATGCGTGAATATCAGAGCTCCGCACTATGAGTCACGAAATCAATTTGCTGCTGATCTTAGGCAATTGGGATTTTATAGCAGATTTGGGAATGAGATGGTTCGCATTGGTCCGTTAAAAGTTCATATTGACGGCGGAATTTTAACCGGAACTGCTTACCTGCGTCAGCCATGGGGTTTTAAGGCAAAAGAAATTTATGGTATCGAAGATCCTGAGTATCGCGGAATTTTAAATATGAAGCGGGGACAATTATTCGATATCGTTTCTATCGCGAACGAACTGGGCTGGAAAATGACCGCCCATGTCACAGGCGGTGGTGGTGTGGACATGCTGTTAGATGCGTATGAAAATGCAAATAAAACCGAGCCAATCAAAAATAAAAGGTTTTCAATAATACATGGGAATTTTTACACAAAAGAAGCAATTGAACGATGCAGTAAATTAGGCGTCATTGCTGATTTTCAACCTGCCTGGTTTTACAAAGATGCCGACGCCATGAAATATATTCTTGGAAATGAAAGAATTAAAACTTTTTTG
>WJJN01000114.1 GCA_014729735.1 Candidatus Zhuqueibacterota bacterium | reverse complement strand
GAACACTGGATTATCGGCTTTTTGTATTCCAGAAATCCCGAATGCAAAAAAACTGAAATCAAGAAAATTATTGAAGCATCCACTTTGCAATCACCATATACGGAAATTGAATATTTTGTTCAACAAAAATATCGCATTGCCGGCAAAAAGCCAGGCAGCGGTAATACAACAAATATCGGTTCGATAAAAAGCAATAATATCGAAGATTTCAGAACCGGAAAAGGAGTTTTTAACACACATCAGGAATTTGAAGAATACTGGAGAGCCTATTGATGGAATTCCTATTTAAAGAAAATATATTCCAAAGAACAATTTCAAATTTTCCCCAAACGAGATATCAGGGAAGCAAAAACAAATTACTCGGATGGATTAATGAAAATATTTCTTTTTTAGATTTCGAGACTGTTTTGGACGCATTCGGCGGTACGGGCGCTGTTTCATATCTGTTTAAAACAATCGGCAAAACCATCACTTATAATGATATATTGAAATCGAATTACTTCATTGGTACTGCACTCATTGAGAACAATCACGAAATTCTCTCTGGATCTGATTTAGAAAGTAGCTTATCTGAAAAAAATCTCGACTATTCCGACTTCATTCAAAAGCAATTTCATCAAATTTATTTTACGGAGGCAGAAAACAAGTGGCTCGATATTACGATCCAAAATATTTATGACGAGTTCCACGATAATATTTATAAAAAGTCTCTGGCTCTCTGGTGTCTTTTTCAGGCATGCATAATCAAGCGCCCGTTCAATCTCTTTCATCGAAAAAATTTATATATGCGAACGAATGATGTAGACAGATCGTTCGGAAACAAAACGACATGGGATAAGCCATTTGAATATTATTTCAAAAAATTTTCAATCGAAGCGAATCAGGCAATTTTTGATAACGGCAAAAAATGCAAGGCGATCCAACTCGATGCCTTGAAAATTCCGAATCATTACGATCTGGTTTATATTGACACACCATACGTCTCAAAAAAAGGCGTGGGAGTCGATTACCGGCATTTCTATCATTTTCTGGAAGGATTAGCCCGCTATGATGAATGGGACCAACTCATAGATTACAAAAAGAAACATCTTCCGCTCAAATCAGCGTACAATCCCTGGTGCGATAAAAATTCTATTACAGATTCGTTTAATGCGCTATTCTCCCATTTCAGAAAGTCACATTTAGTCATTTCTTATCGCAGCGACGGCATTCCCGCGGTTGATAATCTGATTAAAATGATCAAATCATATAAAAAGCACTGTAAGCTTTTTGTTTATAAAAATTATCAGTACGTGCTCTCGACGAATAACAACAGCCACGAAATTCTGCTCATCGCCTGGGATTGAATTCTATAAATTGAAGCACACCATTTTCGGATTCGTCATTTCCTCGATGGCAAATTTGAGTCCTTCTCTGCCGAAACCGCTCTCCTTGTTCCCGCCATATGGCATGTGATCGGCACGAAATGTGGGCACATCGTTTATGATCACACCACCGACATTGATCCTGCGAATCGCCTGAAACGCACTGTCGATTCTCTGCGTGAAGATCCCCGCCTGCAATCCGTAACGCGAATCATCGGTCATCCGGATAGCCTCTGCTACAGTATCGAATGGAACTATCGAAACTACCGGTCCGAATACTTCATCTTTGATGACTTTCATGTCGCTGGTGACATTTGTCAAAACAGTGGGTTGATAGATGGTTTCCTCACGCTTTCCGCCTGTGAGAATTTTTGCGCCGCCTTCCACTGCTTCATTGACCCATTGTTCCACACGTTCAGCTTCGTTCAGATCGATCATCGGTCCCACATCGCAATCCTTTTGCAGCGGATCACCAATTACCTGCTTTTGGGTCGCTGCAATAAATTTATCGATAAATTTATCAGCAATGGATTGCTGCACGTAAATCCGCTGCACCGAAATGCACACCTGTCCCGAAAGCGCATAGCTCCCCATTGCACAGCGTTCCACTGCGAGCCCGATGTCCGCATCGTCGCACACGATTGTAGCGGAGTTTGATCCCAGCTCCATCGTGAATTTCTTCAATCCCCCGCGGCTGAGGATGCGCTTGCCTACCGGCGGACTGCCGGTAAAAGTAACCATCGAGACCCGCTCGTCCGAGACAAGCTGATCGCCGACAGTCGAACCGGGACCTACTATGATATTCAACACGCCATCCGGCAATCCAGCTTCCTGCAGCAATTCGCCGAGTCTCAGCGCGGTCAGCGGCGTGGCGGTTGCCGGCTTCAGCACAATACTGTTCCCGGCAGCGATTGCCGGCGCCACTTTGTGCGCTACCAGATTCAACGGGAAATTAAATGGCGAAATTGCCGCAATCACTCCAACCGGAAAGCGCATGTAAAAACCGACCTGGTTTTCGCTGCCTTCGGCGGCATCCATGGGAACGGTTTCGCCGTGGATCTGCTTCGCTCCTTCTGCTGCGAATTTAAACGTCTGCACCGCCCGCGCAACTTCGCCCACGGAATATTTCCAGGCTTTGCCGGATTCGCTGGCAATCAGTCCGGCGATTTCGTCTTTATGCCGCGCCAGCAGATCGGAAGTTTTCTCCAAAATCTTGCTGCGCCGATGCGCCGGCAATTCCGATATTTCAGCAAGTGCTTTTTCTGCACTTGCGATTGCCCTGTCCACGTCCTTATTGCTGGCGTTCGGAACCGTCCCGATGACCTCCTGATTATAGGGATTCCGCACCTCGATCCGCTCGCCTCCCATCTCCCATTTTCCATTAATGAACATTTTATATTCTCTGGACACTATAACCTCCTCACTGATTTGTCCTAAGATTGTCATGAGAACTTGCATCTCTGCTCATAATCGATCAGCCCATAAACAAAATCTTCAGACTATGCAAAATCGACCCGGACTTTGCCAGTGCAATAAACGCGATATAGCTGACAAACCCCAGAACCCATTCGACCAAAATCAGTCGTTTCTGCCCTGCTTCGAAAAAGGTGACGATTTCCCGCTTCAACCGAAAAGTGAAAAACAAATTAAAGCTGAAAAACAGGCAATTGATAATGGTATCTGTAAATTGAGCAGGTTTATCTTCGTCTTCAAATACATACTTATTGATTTTCGTAGGGAAGAAAATCAAATAGAACAGCGCAAATAATATGATTGTACCGAGCATCCAGTAGATGATCCGGAATGGTCGAAAACCGAGTCCCATTGTCCAATAATAGATCGTGTTTCCAATCCATTGCGGATATCTGGAAATATGATACCATTTCGATTCGACTGGTAGCGTCGACTTTTCCTGGTACATCGTGGATTTGGCAAACACGTAATCCATCTCGAAACGCTGCTCATCATATTTGTCATCCTCAAAACTCGCCTGCTTCGTCCCTTCGATGATCACTTTTTTTGAAAAATAATCCAGATTTTCCGGCAGTTTAATGTAACGGATTTTCTCATGCTGCATTAGAATATCCACCGGATGATACAAAATGATATTCGCATCGTTAAACAGCACTGCGAGCCGGAAATCATATTTCTGGATATCATCTGCCCGGGAGCTGCCAAGAAGAACATCGTTGCGTATCTGCGCCGAAGTAAAATCGACGATTGCATCTTTTATGAAAGAAGCTTCCCGAAAATCCACACATTCTTCGAGCTGTGCCCCGCGGAAATGGGCTTTTTCAGCAAACGAGGAATATCCGAAGGAAAGCGCGCTATCGAACCGGCTATAAGAAAACAGCACCGGACCCCGGAAGTGACTCCGGTCGAATTGCGCCTGTTTATTGATTGATGCGAGCGCAAAATTGGCTTCGCTCTCAAAAACTACGTCTCTGAATTCAGCGCTGGAATGAAATATGCTCTCCTGAAAATCAGCCTTTTCAATGAAGCGAGCATCTGAAAAATTTGCGCTTTTTAAGAACTGGGCATCTCTGAAACAAGTACTGTCCATAAAACGAGCTGCCACAAAATCCGCTTCCTTTTTAAACACTGTTTCCCTGAAATCCGCATCTTTCAGAAATCGGGCACCGGTATAATTCGCCGCGCTGTCGAAAAATGTCTCACGAAACGACGCTTTGCCAGTAAAACGTTGATTCGAATAATCATATTTTGTAATTGCATGACTTGATTTATCTATAAAAAGAATAAATAGAGCAAGAAATAATAAGATAATTTTGCACTTCATTTATACTCCTCTTTGATTAAAAAGCAACGCCTCCAATAAGTCCGCCCACAACCAGACCGGACACAAAAGTAATAACAAATCTGCTCAATCCGCGATTCTTCCGGCTCTCCTGCTCCTGCTTTAGAGCCAGCATCGAATCCTGCACTTCCAGAAATTCAGTTTCAAGCGCCATCAATTTCGTGTCGCACGCCTGCGCAATATTCCACAAATTTACCAGATTAGTCTGCTGAGCCGCAATATGAGAGGTAAAATATTCGATCCCCCTGTTTCGCATCATCAATCTGTCCGCATGAAGCTCCAGTGCATTCTTGCTATACGGACTCTGCAACGGAAATTCAGGTCGCAGCGCTTCGATAAGCGTATCAGCAGAAATAGATACTACAGGCATATTGTAATCCTGTTGCAGACTGGTTAGGCTCGAATTATAGAGATGAACGGTTTTAGTTAGCTCTGATTTGAGGGCAATGTAGTGAAGCTTTTCTTCGGTAATGATTTGATTCAGAGAATTCTGAGCATTTCCTGCCGAACACAGCATCAGAAAAATTAACGCAATCATAATTCTTTTCATATTCGCTCTCCCCTTTTATTGCGTGATTTTAAATACTCTCAAATATAAAATAGGATAAATTTTCAAACAAAGCAAGATATTTTTACAATAAATATATATTTGAAGTATCTTTTTAAATACAGCAGAATAAATTCCCGAATTGACATCAAACTTTTTACAAAACAAAAGATTCTAAAACCATGACTAAAAATTTACATTTTCCTGTTGCATATTTGAAGAAAATTTATAAATTAATTACTAACGGTTTATTATCTACTTACATCATTGTTTTTACAACTATAGTGAGGGAGAATGTACTTCAGATTTTATCTTCTCGCGATAATTCTGTCTATAAATCTAATTATATCTTGCAATGAATCGTCATATTCGGATAAAGAAATAGACGCACCTGAAAATGATACAATGGTTGCAAAAATCATCGAACCTCCGGCTGTGGTAAAAAAGGGTACCTTGAAATATGGCGAAACATTATCTTCGGTTCTGCACAAGCATCATTTCGATTCGAGACTGGTTCATGAAATCGTTCAGCACTTCAGGGAAGTCTACGACGTCCGCAGGATGCGGGCGCATGATGAGTACACCGTAGAAACCGATTCCTCCGGTGCATTTCGAAAATTCAGCTACAAGCCATCTCTGGAGAGCGAATACATCGTCGAACGGAATGCAGAGGGAGAGCTAAAAGCGATCGCCCGTGAAATAAATTTAGTCAGGAAAATTAAAAGTCTGAAAGGCACAATAAAAACCACGCTATACGAGGCGATCCTGGAACTGGGAGAAACCCCGGAATTGTTAGTGGCAATCAGCGATATTTTCCAATGGGATATCGATTTTTTCATTGATCCCCGCGTGAATGACAGGTTCAAAATTGTCTATGAGGCATTTTATCTGCCTGCAGATACGAACGCAACTCCCCCGCAGCCGCAACAATTCGTGCGATACGGCAAAGTGCGTGCCGCACAATACACTTTGCAGGGCGAAGAGCTAACTGCCGTCTATTTTGATAATTCACCGAAGGACGATGGTTACTATACACCTACAGGAGAATCTTTTCAAAAAACGTTTCTCAAATCACCACTCAATTACCGGCGAATCAGCTCGTATTTTTCTTACGCCCGAAAGCATCCGATCCTGAAAATCGTCCGTCCCCATTACGGCATTGATTTCGCAGCGCCGACCGGTACCCCAGTCTCGGCAGCAGCAGACGGCATCATCATAAAGAAGGGATATAACAGAGGGATCGGTCGTTATATTAAAATTCGACACAAGAATCCACGATATGTAACGTTGTACGGACATTTGAGCCGCTTTGCCAAAGGCATTAATGAAGGTACACAGGTGAAACAAAAAGACGTCATCGGCTATGTCGGCTCCACCGGGCTGGCAACCGGACCTCATCTGCATTACACTTTTTACGAAAATGGCAGCCCCATCAATCCATTGAAGATCAAAAACACCTCCGGCGATCCGATTATTGAGGAAAATCAACAGAAATTCAAACGCGTTCTGAACCAAATGCTTACTTACCTCGATGAACTGGACGGAATACGCCTTCCGCTTGTGCTAAATCAGGCGCAGTATAATCATTTCAACAGATATTGCATCAGCGAGCCATAAAAAAAATCTTGACTCTAATCTAAAATTTTCGTATAATTAGGAATTGTATTTGCGCCCATAGCTCAGTTGGATAGAGCAACGGACTTCTAATCCGTAGGTCGAAGGTTCGAATCCTTCTGGGCGTACCCAACAT